>JANNOC010000537.1:0-3174 GCA_031398865.1 Gemmatimonadota bacterium
CACCAACTCGTCCACGAGGCCCGTTTGCAGCGCCTTCTTCGCGCGCACGTTGCGACCCTCGAGAATCATGGACAGCGCTTCCGAGAGGCCCACCAGCCGCGGCAACCGTTGCGTGCCACCAGCGCCCGGGATCAGACCCAGCTTCACTTCCGGAAGCGCCAGCACCGTCCTGGGATTATCGGTCGCGATGCGGTACGCACACGCCAGCGCCGCTTCCAGTCCGCCGCCGAGGCAGGCGCCGTTGATCGCCGCGACGACAGGCTTCCCCCGCTCTATTCGATCCAGCATTGCTTGCGCCGAAAGGCTGCGCTGCTGGGCATCCCCGGGTCCGCGAATCTCGAGAAATTCTTCGATATCGGCGCCAGCGATGAAGATGTCGCGCTTACCGCTGATGAGCACCACGGCGCGCACCGCGGCATCGCGCTCCAGCCGGTCGAACGTCGCCATGAATTCGTCCTTCACCGCATGCGTGAACTTGTTCACGCTCTCGCCCGGCAGATCGAACGTGACGACGGCGACCCCCGCCTCCACTTCGCTCCGCAGCGCGCCGGACAATCCCCCACGGGTCGTCGTCATCGTTCCACCACCATCGCGTGGCCCATCCCTCCCGCCGCGCAGACGGTCATGAGGCCGAACTGCCCACCGCGTCGTCGCAGTTCATGCAGGAGCGTCGTGAGAATCCGCGCACCCGTTGCGCCGAACGGGTGGCCGATCGCGATGGAGCCGCCCATGACGTTGAGACGCGCGCGATCCACTTCGCCCACCGGATGCGAAAAGCCGGCACGCTCCGCCCATTCCTTCGACTCCAGTCCGCGCAGGTTGGAGAGCACCTGCGCGGCAAACGCCTCGTGCATTTCCACCAGATCGATGTCCTTGAGCGACAGCCCCGCGCGCGCCAGCGCCACCGGCGCGGCGAGGACGGGCGCCTGCAGCAGTTGCTCACCCGGATCGAGTGCCGCATACGCGTAGGAGCGGATGAAGCCTAACGGCTCGTAGCCGGACGTGCGGGCGCGGTCCTCGCTCATGAGCAGCACCGCGGCACCCCCATCAGTGAGTGGCGACGCATTCCCGGCCGTCACGGAGCCGTAGCGTCGGTCGAACACCGGCTTGAGCGCGGCGAGCGCCTCCAGCGTCGTATCCTCGCGAATGCCGTTGTCCGCCGTGAACGTCGCCTCGTACCGGGGAGGCACATACACCGGCGCCATTTCGGCCGTGAGCCGCCCGTCTTTCGTGCCGGCCGCCGCCATGCGGTGTGAGCGCAGCGCGAACTGATCCTGCTCCTCGCGGCCAATTGCGTTCAGCTTCGCCATCTTCTCGGCGCTCTGACCCATCGTCTCGCCCGTGGACGGCTCGGCGATCGCGGGCGCGACCGGAATCAGGTCTTTGGGCCGGATGCGCGCGAACGTCCGCAGCCGCTGCGGCAGCGACTTGGCCTTGCTCGCCGCCACGAGGATGTCGGCGAAGCCTCGAGAGTGCAGGATCGGCACGTTAGAGAGCGACTCGGCGCCTCCCGCGATCATGCAGTCGTAGTGCCCCATCGCGATCTGGTTGGCTGCGTCCGTGATCGCCTGGTTCGCCGACGCGCAGGCGCGACTCACACTGTAGGCTTCCACTCCCTTCGGGAGCGCCGGCATCAGCGACACCTCGCGGGCGATGTTGGGCGCGAGCACCGATGGCACCACCGTCCCGAACACGATACCCTGCACCGCCGACCCTTCGAGATTCGTGCGCTGCAGCAGCTCCGCAACGCAGAGTT
Source organism: Gemmatimonadota bacterium (assembly GCA_031398865.1). Classification (GTDB taxonomy): domain Bacteria; phylum Gemmatimonadota; class Gemmatimonadetes; order Gemmatimonadales; family Gemmatimonadaceae; genus JANNOC01. The sequence continues at coordinate 1,757 of JANNOC010000537.1, forward strand.
TCCCGAGATCGATCGCGGACAACGTCTTCAGCGCGGTTCCGGCCTTCGCGAACGGCGTGCGCACGCCCGCGATGATGGCGACGCGCCGGTTGTTGCCGAATCTGGGCATGGAGGAAGGTAGAACGGCTCTCGGCTTTCGGCTATCGGCCAACGTATTGTCAGTGCGCGGACGCCAACCGATGGCCGCCGAGCGGGCGTCGCATTACGCTTCGAGCGCGCATGACCGCCACCACGCCTTTCTCGTCCGCACCGTCGTCAGCACTGGAATCGCGCCAGCGGGATATCCGTGCGCTCGGTGCGGCGACGTTCGACATCCTCGTGATCGGCGGAGGAATCACCGGAGCAGGGGTCGCGCGTGAGGCGGCACTGCGAGGCCTCAGCGTCGCCATCGTGGATCGCGGCGACTTCGGCAATGGCACGTCGAGCCGCTCCTCGCGGCTCGTGCACGGCGGCGTGCGCTATCTCGAGCACGGCTATCTCCGGCTGGTAGTCGAATCCAGCCGCGAGCGGCGCACCCTGCTCCGCATCGCGCCGCATCTCGTGCGTTCGTTGCGCTTCGTATGGCCCGTGTACCGCGGCGCGCGGGTACCCCGCTGGAAGCTCATCGCCGGATTGGCGCTGTACGACACGCTCGCGCTCTTCCGCAACGTCCGCGCGCATCGCCCCCTCGGCGCACCGGGCGTCCTGCGGGAGGAGCCGGCGCTCCGGCGCGATGGACTGCTGGGCGGTGCGCGATACTTCGACGCCTCAACCGATGACACGCGTCTCACGCTCGCGAATGTCATGGGCGCGCGCGAGGCGGGCGCCGTGGCGGTGAACTACGCGCGCGTGACCGCGCTGCATCTGGCGGCCGCGCCCCGAATGGCCGGACCCCACGAGGTTGATGTGCTCGACCTGTTGACGCGAACGCCGATGACGGTGAGGGCGCGAGTGGTCGTGAACGCCACGGGACCGTGGACCGACGCGGTGCGCCGGATGGCCACCGGTGACGTCCGCTCTGCGCTGCGCGGTACCAAGGGCGCGCACATCGCCGTGCCGAGGGAGCGCGTCGGCAACGTGGGCGCGGTGACGATGCTGTCCGCCGTGGACGGCCGTGTGATGTTCGTTCTGCCAGCGGGACGCCAGACGATCATCGGTACCACCGACACGGCGACGTTCGCGTCGCCTGACGACGTGCGGGCGAGCGAGCACGATGTCGCGTACCTGCTGCAATCGGCGAACGCATTCTTTCCCGATGCGGCACTGGCGCGCGGCGACGTCGTCGCTGCGTGGGCCGGCGTTCGCCCCCTTGTGGCGGCGGGCCATCGGGACGTCGCCGCACGGGCGTCACGCGAGCACGACATCACGATGAGTCCGGAGGGTCTGCTCAATGTCACCGGCGGCAAGCTCACGACCTACCGCGCGATGGCCGCCGAGGT
>JANNOC010000543.1:0-1633 GCA_031398865.1 Gemmatimonadota bacterium
CAGCAATGGACCCTGTCGCCCTTCGCGAACCGCGTAACCGGCACATGCTGCCCTCCCTCCGCAGAGATCCGGTACAGCGGCGCCTCGGTCACGAGCGAAAAGACAATCACTCCGGCGCGATTCCATGTCGCGCCGCCGTTCAGATTGCTCAGACCTGTGAGCAGCGTACGAACGCTTCCGTCGGCCGTATCGAGCCGTTTGAGGGCGCCGCGCGCGATGAATCCGAGGTGGCGGCCGTCCGGCGACCAGAAAACCGTGCTCGAAGACTCGGTTCCGCCGATCGGTTGCGTGACAAGCGAGTCCAGCGACCGCAAATACAGCATCGGTGGTTTGTCGAGCGCGTCGGCGCGAAACGCGAGCCGTCGTCCGTCGGGCGAGATCGCGGCCGTGCGCGCGAAGTTGGTGCCGGGTGGTGCCGTGATGGTGAAGCGGAGCGGTGCCCGTGACGGCGGCTGCGTTCGTATGTGGTAAGCCGCGCCGGCAGCGAGCATGGTTGTGAGAACCGCAGCCGTGATCCACCCGGTGCGTTCCCGCTTCGATCCCGATTGCGGCCGGGTACTGGCGTCGCCCGCGGCCATCCAGCGTAGTTGCATCGCCACATCACGAGCGCTCTGGAACCGATCGTCCGGATCTTTCTCCAGACATGCCCGAACCAGTTGCTCGAAGGCCTGCGGTGTCAGCGGCTGCAGCTCCGAGATCGCGCGCGGCTGCCCGGAAACGATCGCCGCGATGAGGCTCGTCCGATTCTTGCCCGTGAAGGCGCGCACGCCCGTGGCCATCTCGTACAGAACAGCGCCGAGGGCGAAGATATCGGTGCGCGCGTCGGCAGGCGAACCTTCCAGTTGCTCGGGCGCCATGTACTGGAAGGTGCCCATGATCGCGCCGCGCTCCGTGATCGGTTGCTGTTCGGTCCCGGCGCTGGTCGCGTCATGCGAGGAGAGCTGACCTCCACTCTTCGCCAGACCGAAGTCGAGCAGCTTCGCTCCGCTGCGCGTCAGCATGATGTTGCCCGGCTTCAGATCGCGGTGCACGATGCCCGCACGATGCGCGGCTGCCAGCGCCTCAGCGATCTGCCCACCGAGCCGGAGGACGTCGGCGATTGGAATCGGGCCGCTGGAGAGGCGATCCGCAAGCGTCTGCCCTTCCAGCAGCTCCATCACCAGATAGTCGGTGCCGTCGTGGTTGCCAATGTCGAAAAGCGAACAGATGTGGGGATGGCTCAGCGCGGAGATCGTTCTGGCTTCGCGCTCGAATCGGAGTTTCAGCGAGGCGTCGTCAGCGAATTCAGCCGACAGCACCTTGATGGCCACGCTGCGTTCGAGGCGGGTGTCGCGCGCCCGATAGACCTCTCCCATCCCGCCCGCGCCCAGCGGCGCCACGATCTCGTACGCGCCGAGGCGCGTGCCAGGGGTGATAGGCGAGGAGGCGATGCCTGATTATGCGCGACTTTCATTCGGATTCGAATGCAGCGACAACGGCCGGGTGCCCGGAGCCCGCGCCCGAGCCCGAGCCCGGCTTTTCCCGGGTGGGGGCTAGTGAAAATCGTGGCTGCTGATCGACTCGATCCCTTCCAGCGGCCAGAACTTCTCGGCCTTCACCGAGCATTGGCCATCAGTGTTCTGCAGGATCCCCT
>JANNOC010000588.1:0-2452 GCA_031398865.1 Gemmatimonadota bacterium
GACCAACCTGATCTCCAATGCCCTCAAGTTCACCGATACCGGCGAGGTCGAGGTCACCCTGACCAGCGCCCTGCCCGAGTCCTGGATCACGCTAGTCGCGGTGACGAGGAGATTCTGGCCTATCGGCGGAGCCATTCGCTCTTCCAGCGCAAACAGCCAGGGTACGACCCACTGGTCATAGGCCGCCACCATCCGGGGGTCCAGGGAACGCCGCCGGAGCAGCCGTCCACCGATGAACCAGGGCACGATGCCGGGAAGATTGACGTAGCGCGCCTGCACCCCGCCGAAGCCGCCGCGTCCAATCTTTTCCAGGAGTGAGCCGCGCGAATACCGCCGGTGGTGCTCGAAGGCGCGGTCGATGGAGCCAAAGATCGCGGGGAGCGCGGGCACGAACAGCAGCAAGGCGCCCCCAGGGGCCAGCCGTGCGCGGGTCTGACGCAGGAGCCCGGCGTCGTCGTCCACGTGCTCCAGCACGTTCACCAGCACGATCGCGTCGGCGTGCCCGTCCGAGGGAAGGTCGTCCAGATATCCGTGCCGAACGTGCACGTGGTCATCGTGCGCGAAGCGATGCCGCAACAGCGCGACGTTGTTCGCGGCCGGCTCCACCAGCGTGAGCTCCCGGACCACCGGCTCCGCGCGCAGCAGCGCAGAGACCGTTCCAATGCCCGCGCCGACTTCGATGACCCGTGCGCCCAGATGTGGACGGAAGCGACCCACGATCCACCGATAGTAGTTGCGCGCTCCAGCCATGGCGTCGAGCTCATCGCTCGCGTACTCGAACTGGCGGAGCTCCTCCCGACCGTCCGCGTGTGGCCTCACGGCGCTCGCATCACGGAAGGACACCGAAGACGGCACCGCCGCGCGAGAGCGTATCCACGAAGTGGAGGGCGGGCGGATGCTCCTTCCACAGTGCCTCCGCGGCGGGCGCGATGGACGCGCTGCGGCTGGGCACCAGAAGATAGCGCGCACCGGTGATCCGAAGCGTCTCGCGCAGCATGCGGACATTGGACGCCGAGTCGGCCGGCGTCAGGTAGTGGGCGGCGGCGGATCCGGCCGCGGACACGGCCTGTCGTCCCGTGTACAAAAATACCACCGGCTCGGCCGCGGTGGCGACGACGTCATCGGGGCGCGTGTTCACTAGCGTCCAGCGCACCAGTGTGGACGCGCTGCGTGCGCTTTCACGCTGCGCGCTCTGCCACCACCCCCGCGCGTAGCCGACCGCGTTGTACCGCAGATATCCCGCGAGCGCGAACGCGAAACACGCGAGCGCCGCCAATCGCATCCATTTCGCGCTTCGCACGTCACCGGGTGTCCCGCGCAGCACGGCGCCCACGCCCAGGGCGAGCGTGACCCCGATGAGCGGCCAGATTCCCCAGAGAAAGCGATCGGGCGGGTACGGCCACAACGCCACGATGCCAAGATATCCCGCAAGAAAACCCGCAACGGCAGGCGCACGACGCAGCAGCTCGCGCATACCCAGGGCGAGCGAGATGCCTAACGCGATGAGTGCGACCCCCGTTGCCCACGCTGCTGGCCACAGGGTGAACATCGCGCGCGCGATCCGCGCTGCCGCCAGGAGATTCTGTTGCAGGACCTCGAGCAGGAACGTTGCGCCGTGCGTCCGCACCGCATCTCCAATCCACGTCGAGTACGGTCCGTAGTTCCCCTCCAGAAGTCCTGGGAGGCGGCCGCCATGGCGCGCGGTCCAGATCTGCCATGGCAGCAGCAGCACCAGGAATGCGATGACGAACGCGCCAGCCTCCCTGTACCGCCTGCGCTTCAGCAGCAGCAGCGCCGTCATCGGCACCGCGGCCACGCCGAGCGTCCTGACGAGCGCGAGCGCGCCAGCGAGCAGGCCTGCCGTGAGGGCAGATCGCGTGGACGGGGCGCTGAGCGTGCGTTCCTGCGCCCACAGCACGGGGACGAGCAGCGCGAGAAACAGCGGCTCCGAGAACAGCACATTGGTCACGGCGAGCACCGGAATCGCCAGCGCGAAGAGCAACACGGCAGCCAGGGCCACCAGGGAGTTCAGACGCAGGCGGGTGATCGCGAGCCAGGTGATTCCTACGGCGGCGATCGTGAGGCAGAGCGCGTTGACCGCCTTGAACAGCGGGACATTCGCCGGGAACGAGGGCACTATGGCCCAGAGCACCGCGAGCAGGGCGGGATATCCGGGCGGATATCGTGTCCCTTGAGGGAGCCCTGGGAGATTCAGATAGCGGTATCCTTCGCCCGTCGCGAGTGACTTCGCGAGAATCAGGTAGATACCGTCGTCATAAAACACGCCCGCGATCCACGGCGTCATTGTGGCCAGCGCCGCGGCGAGAACGACGCTGCCGCACAGCAACAGCGCCGTGTGCGTCGGGATAGCAGGCCAGGACACTGCGGGTCGAGGTTGCTCTGTGATGGCGCCCCCGTCGACTGGCGCGCCGTCAGGAACGTTCACGCCTCC
>JANNOC010000612.1:0-1555 GCA_031398865.1 Gemmatimonadota bacterium
GCCATTCAAGAAGTCAGAAGTTCGAAGTGAAAAGTTGCAAAGTGAGTTCCGTACGTAGTGTCCGGCTTTAGCCGGACCAGCCGCTTTTCCGGCACGCCCCGTTGCGCTAGTCTCGCGAGTACGAAGTAGCTGTACAGAAAACACTGTACTTCGCGCCGCCCGCCTGGTACGGTGACGCATGTCCATTCAAACGTTCTGTGTCCACGTGTCGCCGCCGGAGCACACCCAGTTGGAACAGATCGTCCGGCAGGGGAAAACGCCTCAGAAGGTGGCCGCCCGCGCCCGGATTGTGTTGATGCTGGCCAATCATGAACCGCCGTCGGGTGTCGCGGCCGCCTTGCACGTCAGCCGGATGACTGTGCGGTTGTGGGCGGACCGATTTGTCGCCGACGGGCTGCCGGGGCTGGTGCGCGATGCCACGCGCCCGGGACGTCGCAAACAGATCACGCCGGAGAAAGTGCAAGCCATTGTCGAGGCGACGCTGCGCACGCGCCCCCCGGCGGCCACGCATTGGAGCAGTCGCACGCTGGCGAAAGCGGCGGGCGTCAGCGACGGCACGATTCGCAAGATTTGGCGCCAGCACCGGCTGCAACCGCATCGCGTCGGCCGCTTCAAACTGTCGACGGACCCGCACTTCGTCGAGAAACTGCGCGATGTCGTTGGGCTGTACCTGAATCCGCCGGAGAAAGCGGTCGTATTCTGCGTGGATGAGAAGAGCGGGATTCAGGCGCTCGATCGCACGAGGCCGGTACTGCCGCTGCGGCCTCGCGTCCCGGAACGGCAGACCCACGATTACGTGCGACATGGGACCACGACGCTGTACGCGGCGCTGCGTGTCTTGGACGGCGTCGTGATCGGCGAATGTCGGCGGCGGCATCGCACCAAGGAATTTGTGGCGTTTCTCCGGCGCCTCGACCGCGCGACGCCGCGCCGCCAGCCGTTGCATGTCATCTTGGACAACCTGAGCGCGCATAAAAGTCCGCCGGTACTCCGGTGGCTGGCCCGCCATCCCCGCGTCCAGTTTCATTTCGTGCCGACCAGCAGCTCGTGGCTCAACCTCGTCGAGCGCTGGTTTCTCGAGATCACGCGCGTGCGGATCCGGCGCGGCACGTTCACCAGCGTGCCGACCCTGGAGCGCGCGATCAATGAGTACTTGCACCACTACAACCAACAGCCGACACCGTTCACCTGGACCAAGGATGCGGACACGATTCTGGCCAAGATCAAGCGGTGTAAAGAAGCGTTAAACTCACGAGACTAGTTCGTCGGCATCCTTAGACTTCTCTATGTCGGCAATCACCTCCGACGCCTCTTGCCTGTCGGTGTAGCCCGTCACCTGGATGGTATTGGCGGGGACGTTCAGCACAAGTAGCAGCCACTTGGCCCCGTCGAGATTCCGCCTAGGGAATGTCTTTAAGGCAGCCGTCCAACCGCGCAATCGCTGCCGCACTCGGAGCGATTTCGTGAGGCCCCGTAATTCGTCAACAAGTTCGGCCTTGTTGTCTGGTGTATTCGGAATCAGCGGGGTGTCCTCGCGAAGCGCAATAGCCGATCC
>JANNOC010000626.1:0-2364 GCA_031398865.1 Gemmatimonadota bacterium
GCCTCGTTCGTCGCGGTGCTCGCGTTCGGATTCACGCTGAACACGATGTCGCTGCTGGGCCTCTCGCTCGCTATCGGCATCCTGATTGACGACGCCATTGTGGTACGCGAGAACATCGTAAGGCACGTCGCGATGGGGAAGGATCACTTCACCGCGGCGCGCGAGGGCACGGACGAGATCGGGTTGGCCGTCGCGGCGACGACGTTCTCCATCGTGGCGGTCTTCGTGCCGATCGCGTTCATGGGCGACATCGCGGGGCAATGGTTCAAGCCGTTCGCGCTGACTATCGCGTGCTCGGTGCTCGTCTCTCTCTTCGTGTCCTTCTCGCTCGATCCGATGCTGTCCGCCTACTGGCCGGACCCGCACGTGCCTGACGAGAAGAAGCGCTGGGTCACGCGGCGGCTCGACACGTTCAACCACTGGTTCGACCGTCAGGCGCTGCGCTACAAAGGCATCATCGCCTGGGCACTCGACCATCGCATCTCCATGGTGATCGTTGCGGTGGGATCGCTCGTGGCCGCGCTCGCGATGCCGACGCGCGGGCTGTCCGGCTTTGCCGTGATGACTGTCGCGGTCGTAGCGTTCGCGGCTGTGTTCGCGCAGCGCACATGGCGCGCACGCGGGACGCTCTTGGTTGTCGCGGTCGGCGCGATTCTTCTGCTGCCGTATGTGCCGGCCTGGAAGAAAGTGGGCGGCAGCTTCTTCCCCGAGGATGACCGCTCGGAGATGAATGTTGGTATCGAGACGCCGCCGGGCTCGAATCTCGACTACACCCGGCTCAAGGCGGAAGAAGTGGCTCGCATCGCGCGCGCGCATCCCGAGGTGGCGTACACGTTCACGACCATCGGCGGTGAGAGCGGCGCGGTGGACGACGGCAATGTCTACGTGCGCATGACGCCCAAGGGCGATCGCCCCTTCAGCGCGGATTCGTTCGCGAGCATTTTGCGCGAGGAAGTGAAGGTCGTTTCGGGGGCCACGGCGGCGGTATTCACCAACGATTTCGCGGGTGACCAGAAACAGATCCAGATCCAGCTACGCGGCACGGATACGGACGCGCTGATTGTCGCCGCCGAGATGGTGATCGCCGAAGTACGGCAGGTCCCCAACGCGGTGGACATCGGATTGTCCACGAAGGGGAGGAAGCCCGAGCTGGAAGTGCAGCTCAATCGCGGCCTCGCCGGTTCGCTCGGCGTCACCATGGGGCAGGTTGCACAGTCGCTGCGACCCGCGTTCGCGGGGATCGATGCCGGGGATTGGGTGGATCCGTCAGGAGAGACGCGCGACGTCGTTGTCCGGCTCTCGCCGCAGGCGCGCCAACGGACAAGCGATCTGGAGCAGCTTCCGCTGGTGATCTCCGGGCCGGATGGCGCGCCGACGACCATTCCGCTCGGCCAGATCGCGACGGTCACGCAGGGGTTGGGTCCCGCGATCATCAATCATCTCGACCGCGACAGGGTGATCTCGGTTCAGGCGAACGTCGCCGGCCGGTCGCTCGACGAGGTGTTGGCCGATATCAATCCGCGCGTTGACAAGCTGTCGCTGCCCCCTGGCGTCCGGATTTCACAGGGCGGCGAGACGGCGGATCAGGCCGAGGTGTTCGCGCAGATCTTCTCGTCGCTGGGCATCGCGGTACTGCTCATGTATCTGATTCTGGTCGTGCAGTTCGGATCGTTCCTCGAACCGCTCGCGATCATGATCTCGCTGCCGCTGTCGCTCATCGGCGTCATGCTGGGGCTGTCAATAGGGAACGCGACGATCAACATCATGAGCTTGATCGGCGTGATGCTGTTGGCGGGGATCGTGGCGAAGAACGCGATCCTGCTCATCGACTTCGCGAAATGGGCGCGAGAGCGCGGGATGAGCCGGCGGGACGCGCTCATCGAAGCCGGTGGCATCCGGCTGCGCCCCATTCTCATGACGACGCTGGCGTTGATCGCTGGCATGATCCCGGTCGCGCTCGGGCGCGGCGAGGGCGCGCAGTTCCGCTCGCCGTTAGGCATCGCGGTCATCGGCGGCGTGGTGACTTCGACGCTGCTCACGCTGCTGGTGATTCCCACGGTATACGAGATTCTCGACGAGATGAAGGAGTGGCTGGCCAACTTCTTCGGGCTCGGTGAAAAGAAGGAACACACGCCGGTGTGGGGCGGGGACGCGGAGCCGGAGCCGGTGGCCGGCGACTGATGCGTACCCCCGCCACTCGCACCCTGCCATTCGCGGCGCCGCCACCCGCGGCGCTGCCTGACGTGCTCATTGCACGTAGCGCAGGATGTCGTAGATGTAGCGCACGCCGAAGCCGAGGTTGTCGACCGAGATGCGTTCGTCATTGCCGTGCACGCCGCGCTGATGCTCGGCGGGATCCAGCTT
>JANNOC010000756.1:0-4865 GCA_031398865.1 Gemmatimonadota bacterium
CGAGGAGGCGCGCGCGCTCTTGGCCCGGGCGGGAAAGAGCGTCAAGACCGCGATCGTCATGCACAAGTTGTCGTTGTCGCGCGAGCGTGCCGAGGCGGCGCTCGCGGCGCACGGCGGCGTCATTCGCCGCGTGCTGCCTGACGCGCCCCCGCCGGTGCCATGACGTCGCCCTCGACGGTCGTGGTGGGCCTCATGTCGGGAACGTCGCTCGACGGTATCGCGGCGGCGGTCGTGCGCTTTCGCGACCTGCCTGACGGCGGCCGCGTGGAGGCGCAACTGCTCGAGTTCACGACGCGCCCGTACGACGGCGAGCAGCGCGCGCGTCTCGCGGCCGCGATGACCGGGGTGAGCGCGGCCGACTTCTGCCGGCTCGGCTTCGATCTCGGCAATTGGCTCGCCGACGCCGCCATCGCGGCGATTGCCGGCGCGGGCGTAGCCCGCAGCGAGATCGCGGCCGTCGCCACGCATGGCCAGACGATCTGGCACGAGCCCGGCCATTCCACGTGGCAGATCGGAGAGTCCGCGGTCATCGCGGAGCGTGTGGGCCTGGACGTCATCAGCGATTTCCGGGTGCGCGACGTCGCCGCCGGCGGACACGGACACGGTGCGCCGCTCGTGCCCATCGCCGACGCCATGCTGTTCTCCGACGCGTCCCATTGGCGCGCGCTGCAGAACGTCGGTGGCATCGGCAACGTGTCGGTGATTCCACCCGGCGGCGCGCTGCAGGGTGTGCGCGCCTTCGATACCGGTCCGGGGGTGGCGGTCATCGACGGAGTCGTCAGGCTGCTCGAGCCAGCGCTGCCATACGATGTGGACGGGCGCCTCGCACGCGCGTGCACGCCGGTGTCGCAGGTCGTGGATGAACTGCTCGCCGATCCGTTCTTCTCGCTGTCGCCGCCGAAGTCCACGGGGCGCGAGCTGTTCAGCGCGGCGTACATCACGAATTTCATCGAGCGCGTTCGCGTGGCGGCGCCCGCGGCGACCTCCCCGGACATCGTCGCGACCGCGGTGTCGCTCACGGCGCGCAGCATCGGGGATGCATATCGGCGCTTCTTGCCTGAGCCGGTGAGCGAGGTACTCGTGTCGGGCGGCGGCGTGCGCAATCTCGCCTTGTTCGACGCGATCGAAACCGAGCTGGCACCGCGCCGGGTGCGTCGCTTCGACGATGTCTTCTTTGACGCGGAGGCCAAGGAGGCGGTGGCGTTCGCGCTCCTGGGATATCTGCATCTGCGTGGCCGTCCCGCGAACGTCTCGGGCGCGACCGGCGCGCGAGGCCCGCGTATTCTGGGCAAGCGGACGCCGCGGTGAGCGAGGTTGCGCAACTGCTGCTGCCCGCCGTCCGATGGGATGCAGCGCGCGGCTTCGCTGGTGAGCGCGAGGGGATCGAGCGGGCGCTGTCACTCGGCGTCGGTGGTTTCATTGTCTTCGGCGGCCCTGCTGACGACGTGCTGGCACTGACGCGCGAGTTGCAGGCGCGCTCGCGCGTGCCGCTGCTTATTGGCGCGGATCTCGAACGCGGGGCGGGGCAGCAGTTTGTGGGATTGACCGGACTGCCTCCACTCGCGGCGCTCGCGTCGTTAGGCGATGAGGACGCGATCCGGCGCGCCGCGCGGCTGACGGCGTCCGAGGCGCGCGGCGTGGGAATTAATTGGGTGTATGGCCCCGTCTGTGACATCGATGTCGAGCCGGCGAATCCGATCGTCGGGACGCGGTCGCTCGGGGGTGATGTCACGCGCGTCGCGCATTTCGCCGCTCACTGGGTGGACGCGTGTCAGGCATCCGGCGCGATGGCGTGCGCCAAGCATTTTCCCGGACACGGACGTACGACGGCGGACTCGCATGCGGAACTGCCGCGCGTCACGGCGTCGGCGGAGGTACTGTGGGCCACGGATCTCGCGCCCTTTCGCGCGGCAATTGACGCGGGAGTGGCCGCGGTGATGACCGCGCACGTGGCATTCCCCGCGCTGGATTCCAGCGGCACTCCCGCGACGCTCTCGCGGCCGATTCTCAAGGAGCTGCTGCGCGGGGAATTGGGCTTCGACAACCTCATCGTCACCGACGCATTTATCATGGAAGGCGTGCGAACGGCGGACGGAGAAGGCAGCGCCGCGGTGCGCGCACTGGCCGCGGGCTGCGATCTACTGCTGTATCCCGCCGACACGGTGTCGGTGGTTCACGCATTGGACCGTGCGCTTCATGGCGGTGCGCTCGATCCGGAGGAGATCCACCGTTCGCTGCAGCGACGCCGGCGCTGGGCGGAGTGGGCGGGCGCTAGTACCGCGGCGACAGATTCAGGGCTGCTGCAGTCCGACGTCGCGTGGAGTGTGACAACCGCCGCGCGCACCGTGCACGTCGTCCGCGGCGCGGTGCCCACCGTTCGGGGCACGGCAGAGGTACTCATCGTCGATGACGACGTCGGCGGACCGTATCCGCCCCCGTCCCGGGATCCGTTTCTCGACGCGTTGCGCGCCGCTGGCGTCGAGGTGAGGAAGACCGCGCCAGGAAGGACGCCGGGCGCCGGCGATTCGGCGGTGCCGCTGATCATCGCACTGTTCGGCGACATTCGCGGGTGGAAAGGCCGCCCAGGATATTCGCAGGACGCGCGGACCAGGGTGGCGCAGGCGCTCGCCGGCGCAAATACTTCGGCGCGCGATGCCGTCGTGGTGCAGTTCAGTCATCCGCGACTTGCCGCCGAGCTTGGCGACGCGCCGCACATTGTGTGCGCCTGGGGCGGCGAGCGTGTCATGCAGGAAGCGGCGGCGCGGGTGCTGGTGTCCCGCGCGCGACGTTAGGCGCTGGATTCATGCAGGTATTCTCACACAGAGGAAGGGTTCGCATGGCATCGTCCGCGTTCTCGAGAGCGTTGCGTTGCGCAGCACTTACGGCATCGCTTACTGTCGCGGGCCAACCCGCGTTCGCTCAGGCTCCAGCGAAGCGGGACTTCCATGCGCGCTTCGTCGCGCTGGCGAACCAGCAGGGACTGTCCGATAGCATGCGTCTGCGCCGGCTGTTCGCGCTCGATTGGGAGTACATCAACGTAGAGTTTCCAGAGGCCGCGACGTTCTCGGGCTATCCGGGGCAGAACGATCGCTGGACGGATCTCTCCGTTCCCGCGCTCGACCGTCGCCGGCGCGAGTTGCGCGATCGCGTCCTCGTTCTGCGCGGAATCAATCGCGCGAGACTGCGACCCGGCGATCAGCTCAGCTTCGATATCTTCAAGCGCGGCGTGGACGAAGCCCTCGAAGGAACGCGCTTCCCCAGTGAGTTGCTGCAGATCACGCAGATCAGCGGCCCGCAGTATCTCCCCGACGTCATTCGACAGATGCCGGCGGCGACCGCGAAGGACTACGCGGACATCGTGGCGCGCCTGCAGAAGCTGCCCGCGGTCGTGGAGCAGACCATCGCGCTGCTCGACAGCGGCGTGAAGCGCGGCGTCACGCCGCCGCGTATCACGCTGCGCAATGTGGCCGGGCAGATGGACGGGCTGGTGCCCGAGGACGCGATGCAGAGCCCGTTTCTCGAGCCCTTCACGCGCTTTCCGGCAGCCTTGTCGGCGGCAGACCGCGCGCGCCTCCAGCGTGAAGCGGTCGAGGCGTACACGCGCCAGGTGCGTCCCACGTTCCAGCGCCTGCAGCACTACCTCACGGGTACGTACGTCGGCTCCGCGCGCGAGACTCTGGGACTGAGCGCAATGCCGGACGGCGCCGCGTGGTATGCGTACAACGTCAAGCTGCAAACGACGACCACGCGCACGCCGCGCGAGATCCACGATCTCGGACTCGCGGAAGTGGCGCGCATCCGCGCGCAGATGGACAGCATCATTCGCTCGACGGGATTCACCGGCGATTTCGCGGCATTCACGCACATGCTGCGCACCGATCGCCGCTTCTTTCACACCGATTCGGCGAGCCTTGTGCAAGCGTACCGGGACATCTCGAAGCGCATCGATCCGGCACTTCCGAAGCTGTTCGGCACGTTGCCGCGGCTGACGTACGGCGTCACGACGATACCATCGTACGCCGCGCCGTCCACGACGACCGCTTACTACCTGCAGGGCTCACCCGACGCGCATCGGCCGGGGATGTTCTACGTCAACACGTACAAGCTCGACACGCGGCCGATCTGGGAGATGGAAGCGCTCTCGGTGCACGAAGCCGTTCCGGGACACCACCTGCAGATCGCTCTGTCGCAGGAGCTTGTAGGAATCCCCGAATTTCGCCGCTACGGCGGCTACACCGCATTCGTCGAGGGCTGGGCGCTGTACTCCGAGAGCCTCGGGCCGGAGCTGGGACTGTATACCGACCCGTACTCGAAGTTCGGACAACTGACGTACGAGATGTGGCGCGCGATCCGTCTGGTGCTGGACACCGGCATCCACTCATTCGGGTGGACGCGCGAGCAGGCGATCGACTACTTCAGAGCGAACAGCGCCAAGACGGAGCAGGACATCACGGTGGAAGTGGACCGCTACATCGTGTGGCCGGGTCAGGCGCTCGCGTACAAGAGCGGCGAGCTGCAGATCAAGGCGCTCCGGGCACACGCCGAGCAGGCGTTGGGATCACGCTTCGACATACGCGCGTTCCACGATCAGGTACTTGGTCAGGGCGCGCTGCCACTCGACGTGCTGGATACGCGGGTGCGGCGGTGGGTGGCCCAGCAGAAGCGCATCGCGATCAGATAGAGAGCAGGGAAGCGACGGTCCGATGCAGCGCGGCCTGTCGAGTGAGGCCGTGCTACTTGGCCAGCGCCACGCCGACCATCCCGACGACGGCGACCAGCAGCGCCCCTGGCAGCGCGAATCGCAGCCAACGTCCGTAGCTGACCTTGGCTCCCAGCAGCATGGCGAGGAGCGCACCGTTGGTTGG
>JANNOC010000010.1:0-1830 GCA_031398865.1 Gemmatimonadota bacterium
CTGCAGGCCGCCGGCGCGCGCTTCGACCTCGAGCCGGGCACCGATCGTTTTCTGCTGGGCCGCGAGGCGGCGCACTCGCGCAAACGGATCGTCCACGCGCACGGCGACCAGACCGGCGCCGAGGTGGCGCGTACCCTCGTCAACAGGGTCCGGCGCAGCAGGAGAATCCGCGTGATCGAGACGGCGCGCGTGCTGGACCTCATCGTGCATCGCGGGCAGTGCGTGGGGGTGCGCGCGAGCGTGCAGGGTGAGCCGACCGAGATCATCGCCGACGTCACGGTGCTCGCAACCGGTGGAGGCGGCCAGGTCTATCGGTATACGACGAATCCCGTCGTGGCCACGGGCGACGGCTATGCCATCGCGCACCGCGCCGGCGTCACCCTGGCCGACATGGAATTCGTCCAGTTCCATCCCACCGCGCTCGACACGCCGGAGAATCCGCTGGCGCTGGTATCCGAAGCGGTGCGCGGCGAAGGCGCGACACTCGTGAACGAGAAGGGCGCCCGCTTCATGAAGAAGATCCACCGGTTGGCCGAGCTCGCGCCGCGCGACATCGTTGCCAGAGCGATCGCCCGGCAGCAGCGTGGCGGCCACAGCGTGTTTCTCGACGCGCGCAGGCTCGCTTCCACGTTCGCGCGGCGATTCCCCGGCATCCTCGCGCTGTGCACCGCGCGGGGCATCGATCCGCGCCGCGATCTCATACCAGTGACGCCCGCCGCTCACTACATGATGGGCGGTATCGTCACCGACCTCTGCGGAAAGTCGAACCTGGCCCGGCTCTACGCGGTGGGAGAAGTGTCGCGCACCGGCGTGCACGGCGCGAACCGCCTCGCGTCCAATTCATTGCTCGAGGGCCTCGTGTTCGCCGAGCGGGTCGCGCGAGACATCATCTCGGCGGAAGAGCTCACGGCGATCCCGAAGGTCGGGAAATGGAGCGTGCCCGTCCTAGAAGATCGCGGAGCGGCACAGGTCGCGGCCGATCTCGTGCGCGAAGTCATGTGGCGCGACGCCGGCGTGATTCGGACTGCAGCCGGACTCCGGTCGGCGCGCAAACGACTTCAGGAGATTGCGCGTCGTCTGCCCGTCGGCGCCACGGAAGAGCTCAATCTGGTCGAGACGGCTCAGCTCATCGTGAAGGGTGCGCTGAAACGAACCGAGTCGCGCGGCGGGCACTATCGGTCGGACTATCCCCGTCCGCGGAAGGAGTGGCAGGGGAAGCACGTGGAGCTCTGAACTTCCATTTTCCATTTTCCACTGTCCGCAGTGCTAACAGAGCCAAAACCAACGAGTTAGATTGCCCCAATGGCTACCACCGCCGGGCTCTCGCGGCAGGCGCAGATCGAGGAGTTGCAGGCCGAGATCCGCGCGTTGGCGCGCTCGAAGAACGCCATCGTTCTGGCGCACAACTACGAGCGGCCCGAAGTACAGGATGTCGCGGATTTCGTGGGTGATTCGCTGGGACTTTCCCGTGAAGCGGCCAACACCGACGCCGACACGATCGTCTTCTGCGGCGTCCACTTCATGGCGGAGACCGCGGCCATACTGTCGCCCGGCAAGACGGTCCTGCTGCCTGACCTCGCGGCGGGCTGCTCGCTCGCGTCCACGATCGACGCACGACAATTGCGCGACTGGAAGGCCGAGCATCCGGGCGCCATCGTCGTGTCGTATGTGAACACCACCGCCGAGGTGAAGGCCGAGAGCGACTACTGCTGCACCTCCGGCAACGCCGTGGACGTGATCAACGCGATCCCGGCCGAGAAGGAGATTCTGTTTCTTCCAGACATGTTTCTCGGGGCGCACGTGCGGCGCGTCACGGGACGCGACAACATC
>JANNOC010000002.1:0-2179 GCA_031398865.1 Gemmatimonadota bacterium
AGTGGGGCGACGAGAAGCTGCACCACGCGCTCATCAGGCATCCGCTCTCGAACGCGGTGGCCACGAGGGTGTCGCGGGCCTTGGTGGGGTCCGCGCCGAAGCGGCCATCGGGCGCCCACAGCCAGTCGATGATGCGCTTGGTGCTGATGAGATTGCCGGGCACCTCGACCCGGGCTGCGGCGGGAATCACCACCGCTCGCACGGCCGCGAACAGACGGCGCGAGAACAACTCGTAGACCGCGGCCGCCGAGGAATTCTTGTCGAGCACGAAGTCCCACTGCAGTACCAGGTCGCGGGCCTTCGCCGCGGCCGGGTTGTCAATCGGGATGTCTCGCAGCAGCGGCACGATCACCCGCGCGGCAATCGACAGGTCGTCGTTCTGCAGCCGCGTCATCTCGCCCACACTGAAGCGCCGGCCGGAATTGAGCACCTCTTCGATGCGGTGCGCGCGATACGGATCGGCCCAGGTGTAGTGCCGGGCCTGCGGATACGGATAGTCGTTCGGGTAGAGGTAGTGGTTGGCGGTGGCGACGAAGCCGCGTTCCGGATTGGTCTCGTGCGGTAGCGCCGTGATCGGCAGATAGCCGTCCCACTCGAAGCGCCCGTCGCCGGGCACCGGCAGCAGGCCGCTCCACGACCGCAGCGGCGCGATGCCCGCCGCCTGCCAGCCGATGGTTCCGGTCTTGTCGGCCCAGATCATGTTCTCGGACGGCATGCGGTTGTAGGCGCAGGCGTCGCGGAACTCGTCCCACGTGCGGGCCTGGTTCATGCGCAGGCTCGCCAGATACGGCGCGCCGCCGGTCTCCATCCACGCGGCTCTAAGCGCATAGGCGCGGCGGTTCGCGCGATCTTCGTGCAGCACGGGCCCGTGCCGCGTGAACTTCAGCTCGACTCTGGCATCGGGCTGGCCCTTCACCGGCACCGTGTCTGCGACGACGCGCATCGCTTCCCAACGGCCCTGATAGCGGTACTCGTTCGGGACGGCGGGATTGGTCTCGTAGACCATCAGGTCTTCGCTGTCGGTGCCGAAGATGGTGAGGCCCCACGCGCCGTATTCGTTGTGGCCTATGGACACACCGGGCAGCACCGGCTCACCGCCGCCAATCACGTTCCATCCCGGCGCGACGAGGTGCACCCAGTAGCGCAGCGATGGCGCCTCGATCACGCGGTGCGGATCGTTGGCCATGATTGGCATCGTGCTCTGCGTGCGCGAGCCGCTCACAATCCAGTTATTGGAGCCGATGTCGGTGTCCACCACGCGGTTCGGGCCGACGGTGCCGGCCGCCTTCGCCGTGGCTTCGGCGCCCAAGGCCCCGTGGGTCGATGCGTCGACGGCCGGGGCGAGTCGCGGCTGGCTACGGTACGCGGGCACTACGTCCTCCGGCCTGAAGTCGATGGGATCGCGGAAGGCGTTGTAGAGCTTGAGGACGTCGGCGGGAAAGGTCTTGGGATCGATGAGCGGGTCGAGTTCCAGCGAGGGCTCGCCGGCCTGCCCGGCCTGCAGCCACAGCAGCTCGCGCAGCTTCTCGCTGCTGCCGAGCGCGCCGATGGCGCGCACGTGCGTGGCCTCATTCGGCACGTTCGACGTGAGCGCCTGATGGCGCGAGATCACCACCTCGGGCGTCCACTTGCCGGGGGTGATGCCGAGCATCTTGAACTCCAGCGGCAGCGACGCTGGCGTGCGCATCGCCTCGTCGACGTAGGCGTTCACGCCGCGCACGTAGGCCTCGACGATCTGCTTGCCGCGTGGATGGTAATGATTCAACTCGGCGTCGAGATTGCCGCGGAACCTGTGGAGCCGCGTGCCGATGTCGCGGTTGAGCTCGCGCGGGCCCAGAATCTCCGCCACGGTGTCCCGTAGTAGCCGGCGATGGAGGAGGAGCGCTCAAGGTCACCCAGGACCTCAGGCGCGGATACAAGCTGCACGGCAAGGTGCTTCGGGCCGCCCTGGTCGCCGTCGCACCCGAGCACGGTGAATAGAGCCCGTGAATAGACACTGGCCAAATGAATAGGGCCAAATGAATAGGGCCAAATGAATAGAGATTGGGTCGACAAGGACTTCTACCAAGTTCTCGGCGTTGGCAAGGAAGCCCCGGCCGACGAGATCAAACGCGCCTATCGCAAGCTCGCTCAGAAGTACCACCCGGATGCCAACGCTGGCGACCCGGCCGCCGAAGAG
>JANNOC010000017.1:0-6874 GCA_031398865.1 Gemmatimonadota bacterium
GTCGGGCAGAATCGGCAGTGTCTCGCCAGGTCGCACGCCACGCTGATGGTTCATCGGATCCACGATGCGCGGAGTCACGACGATGATCAGCTCGCTGCGCTCGCGGTCCGTTGTCGAGCGCGAGAAGAGATACCCGAGCAGCGGGATGTGCATGAGCAGCGGGATCCCCGTCCGCACTTTCTCTTCCGCGTTATTGTACAATCCCGAGATGATCAGGCTCTCGTCCCGCTTCACGTCCACCGTGCTCTCGACGCGGCGCGTGCGCAGCGCCGGCACGCGGAAGCCGGAGATGGTGACCGCGTTGCCGTAATCGAGGCTGGAGACTTCCGGGCGGACCGCGAGCTTGATGAGGTTTTCGCTGATGATCTCGGCCACGAAGTTGAGCCGCACGCCGAACTCGCGATACTGAATGGATACACGCGACTGATTTCCGTCGCCTGATCCGCCCTGCACCACCGGAATCGGGAGCTCGCCGCCCGAGAGGAACGTTGCACTTTCCTTGTTGGCGGCGAGCACCGTGGGCTCGGCCAGCGTTCTCGCGCGGCCGGCCTGCTCCTCCGCCTCGAGCAGCACGAGCACGTTCTTGAGCTGCAGGTTGGACAGCACGGTGAGGAAGCTTCCTTCGCTGGGGAGATTGATCACCCCGCTGTCTCCGAAGACCTTGTCGCTCCGGAAAACGCCGCTCCCCACCCGCGTCCGCGTGCGTCCGTCGCCCGTCACGTCGCGATAGGTGCCCGACACGCCGATATCGCGCAGCACGTCCCGCCGCACTTCGGCAATCTTCACCGACAACGCGATCTGCATGCGGTCCGCGGCGGGGCGCACGGAGATGCGGTAGTGCAGCCGGGTGCCGTTGGCCTGCCAGAGGATCGCGTCGCTCTCACCCGCCGCCCGCGCGTTGATGACCACCTCGCGCTCGCTGATGACCACCACATCGGCGACCTCCGGCGTCGCGATCGAGACGCGCGTAATGGCCGCAGACGTCTGGATCGGATACGAGCGTCCAATCGGCAGATCCAGGCGGATGACCGCGCGTTCCTGCGCCACCGCAACGCTCGGGATTGCGCACGCCAGCGCAAGCCACACGAGCCACACAGCTCTCCGAATCACTACCCCTGCCGGCGATACCATCAAGCGAACGCTCCTGTGAAATGTCGCGTGTGCGAACCTGCGGGATTACGGAGTGCCCGCGCCACGCGTAGCACCACTATCCACCTTTTCGAAGCGCTGCTGTGACACCTTATCGCCCCGGTACACGCGCACGGTGAGGGAGTCTGCGCGTGAGCGCGGCGGCTCCTGCACGATCACCGTTGCGGGCGTGGCGGAGCGCGGCGCCGGCGCAGTGCGCCGCGTGCGCTGCGGAACGGACTTCCGTTCCGGCTCGCTCACCGCCGGCTTCCAGTTCGCCTCACGCAGACGCGCGAGCACGTCGGCGGACGTCGCACCGCCGGTGGAGATGACGTCGGGATCGCCATAGCCGCGCAGCACCAGTTGAATCGCGCCCTGCTTCGTCGCGACCGCGATCTGCTCGGCTTCTTCGGGCGTCACCTCGAGTGTCGCCGTGGTGGCGTTGATCGGGTCGCCGTCCGTCGAACGGTCCACCTTGGACCCGACTGACAGCACGCGGAGATTGGACATGAAGAGCTTGGACATCTGATCGGTCGGCCCTTTGCCCTCCCGCAGCGTGACCAGCATGTCAACGCGGCTGTTGGGCAGAATCAGCCCGCTCAGTCCCGCGATGTCGTTGATCCGAACCGCCATGGCGCGCTTTCCGGGAGCGATCTTCACCTCGATGCCGGGGCCGGTCCCTGGTGGCGCGAGTCGGCCTGGAACGATCGGCTCTCCCTTGAACACCGGCACCCGGGTTACGCGACCAACCACCGAGTCGAGGGTGGTATACGCGCCGTCAGGAATGGTCTGCACCGGCCATTGACTGCTGGAGACCTGAACCCGCTCGATGGTCGCGCCTTCCGGGAGATCGCTCACTGCGATCACCACCGGTCGCGTTGCGATACGGCCGTTCGCCTTCGTGGCCTCGAGCACCTTGAAAACGCCGTACGTGGCGATCGCCGCCACGACGAGTGCCCCATAAAAGACCACGGTATATCGACGCTCCGCCATGCTCCACTCTTCGAACAAGGGTTGACTGCAAACGGCGGCGGTGCCGCCGAGTGATTCTACGGCGCGCGTTCCCAGCGAAAGACCGCCTGCCGCGTCATGTACAGCATTCCGTTGTCGCCGATCGGTCGGCCCACCGGGTTCAGGAGTTGAAAGGGATAGTCGCGAATCCTGACCGTGACCTGCCGGCCGTCGAATAGAACGAAGACCTGCGCGTCCGCGATGCGCTCGCTGCCGAACGGGTATGACGCGGCCCGCACCCGCGAGACGATCGCCCTCCGTGACGCCGACGACAGCGGCTCTTCCAGCACAGCGGCGTAACGGGCTCCTTCACGCGCGGCGGACACCAAGCTGTTGATGGTGTAGAACGCACGCGCGAAATCCACGATCCCGAAAACCAGAATCATGAGAATTGGAAGGACCAGAGCGAACTCAACGACGGCAGCGCCGTCCTCTCTTCGCAACTGTTTCAGCCACCGTTGTGCGAACACTAGACCTCACCGAATGCCAGGAAGCCATCCGATCAGCAGGGCACCCGCCGACATAGCGAGACCATACGGGACGCGCACCGGAACGGGCGCCCCCGCGACAGGGTGCAACGCGCGCGTCGCGCGCATCGAGCCAATCCACAGCGCGATCGTGCGCGAGCTACCAGCCATACCGTCCCTCCACATGAGCCACGCCAACGCCAGGACACCGCCAACCAGCGCGGCCAGCAGCGACGCCTGAATGGCGCCCAGAGGACCGAGCCAGATCCCCGAGGCCGCAAACAGTTTCACGTCGCCAGCGCCCAGCATTCCCAGAAGCCAGAATGGAAGCCAGATCAACAAGCCGACTACGAAGCCATTTGCCGAGTGCAACACGCCGGTTTCAACCGGTGACCGCCAAATGACGAAAACCAGTCCCGTGAGCGCCAGAGCGAGCACTAGACTATTGGGGATGCGGCGAGACCGAAGGTCCGTCACGCACACCGCGATGAGGAGCGCTGTGAAGATGAACCCGGCGGCGAGGCTGTACGGCGAACCCGTGAACATGCGCCGGACGGCGAGAGGGACGCTCTCCCCGCGTTACTTACGGCGCGTCGGGCAGTGCCTGCAGATCAGCATTGATCTCAGTCCAGATGCGGTTCAGCTGATCGCGGAACGCCACAAGAATCGTGATGACACCGATCGCCACGATGGCCAGGAGCAGGCCGTACTCGGCAATGGCGGCACCGTCCTCTTCCTTCACGAACGCGCGGGCAAGACTCGAAATGCGCTTCATGCCACTTCTCCAGGCGATGGGTTCTCGGAGCCAATGCTCCGGGTGCGAAAAACTCGCGATCGGGCAAGCAGACTCCCGCAAGTGGAAAAGCCAGTCGCGGAAGCCCCACCCGTGCACGCGCTCCGGGTTCGCAAGTTGGGAGCCCGGTAACAGCGCCAGACAACCTCGACTCAGCGCCCGTATCCGTACTCGTTTTCGGCAGGAATTTGTACGCAGCCCCAACAACCAGCAATTCTGCGGCTGCGTCAGAACAGAAGGTTCTGCAACAACATAGGAGTATGGAACCCGGCGGCCCACGGCGTCTCGCATTCCCCACAGAACCGCTGCAGAAAAGGCAGGATGGAAAAACGAGGGCATGACCGCCTGAGGTTGCTGGAAGCCGGCTGTTGCGTCGCGACTACACCACATGTGGCGGCGCACAAACAGCTACTGGCAGTCAATACTGGGCAATCTCAGGCGGTCGTGGGGACTTTTCCACATGACGCGGTCGGCCCGCAAACACGACGGGGCGAACAGGGAATGACCCCGTTCGCCCCGTTTGCTCAAGCGAACCCTTCAGTCAGCTCGGGCCGATTGCCACTCCTGCGACATGTTGGGGGCCGCACCCTCTGCGAGGGCGGTCGCGGAGATCGTCTCGACGTCAGCCCCGGGTGACTCGGCGGGTCGAGAGGCGCCGCGCGGGCGGGCGGGGCGGCGCGCGCGGGACGCGCCCTTGGTGCGGGCGCCCACCGAGGTTTTGAGTTCGTCGACGAAGGAGACGACGCGCTGTTCCACGGCCTGTGTGACGCTGGCCATGACGCCGGCGACGAGCTCGTCGAGCACCGTACCGATCTTGCCACCCGCACCCTTGGTGGCGGCAACGGTCGCAGCGGCCGCCTTCACGTCGGCGCGCGAGCCGCTCAGCAGGAAGCCCGCGCCAAGCGCGAGCGCGAGCGCTGGCCACGGATGTTCGCGCACTACTGCCTTGACGTTGATCTTGCGCTCCAGTTGCTCCAGAGTCGCGGACATCCGTTCGCGCGTCAGCTCGATGTCGCGCCGGACGTCAGCTGTCGTTTCAGCCATTCCCGATCCTCCTTGAGTGTCGCGACCGTCTGCACGGGGGCGAGCCGATTAGGTGAAAGCAGCGCCAAGCCCCGCCTCGCCAGCCAGGTGGCGAGGGCGCCCGAGAGCATGAGGATAAGCAGCGCGGCGAGCCAGTAGCGATCGCGCAGCCACTGGTCCCCGGTGAGCATGATGATGCCGGTAAAAAGCGACAGCGCCCCCAGGAGCAGGAGCACGCCGCCCCCGGCGACCGCGGCCGTGCCCTTGCCGACTGCCGCGAAGAGTCGTCCGAGCTCCAGGCGGGCGAGACGTGCTTCCTGCCTGACGAGGGTGGCACTGCCTTCCGCCAGATCGCGCAGCAGCGCCGCCATCGAGCGGGATTCGGAGCGTAGCGTTCCCATGCCGGTGCCTAACGGCGGAACGCTTTGCCGAGCAGATACCCGACGCCCGCGGCAATCAGCAGCGTTCGCGCCGGATGCTCCTTCACCTGATGCTCGAGGCTTTCCTTGAGGTCGCCCTCTCGGAGGAAATCCGCCGCCCCCTGCAGCCCGCGCCCGACGGCGTCGCTGACGTGCGCCATGGGATCGTCGCCGCTCACGTCCGCGGTCCCGCTCATCCCCGACTCGGTGGCGTAGCTGCCGGGTTGTCCGCGAGAGCGGAGCTTCTCGGCCCCCGCCTCAAGGCGGTCGGCGAGCGTCGCCTTGAGCTCCCCAGCTTTTTGCTTGGCATGTCCGAGCTTGCCGCGAGCGCCCGCGCGACCGCTCGACGGCGATGCCGCATCGCTGTCGGAGGTTGCACCCGCGTTCGAGCCCGACGCGCCGAAACCGGACGTGCTCGAACTTCCGCTGCCAGGCTCACCTGTCGTGAAGCCACCCGTCGTGCCACCGAATGAATCAGCGCTGCCCCCAGCGCTGTCCTTCGGTGCGCCGTCTGTCCCGTCGATGTTCCGCTCCATCAATGCATCCTCCGCAAGGTTGATACGGATGATTGCAGAGCGCATGCCGGAATCGCGCGGGGCGCGGGGCCCGCCATGAACTACCGGCGTCGACTCCGGCCACCCCGCACGATCCGCCTCAGCGGATGGCGGCCTGTTTCCCCGCACAGTGCTCGTCGAACGCGCGCGTCAGATCCTGCGCGATGGCGTCCGCCGTGCGCCCTTCGATCTGATGACGCTCGAGCAGGAACACCAGCTTTCCCTCCTTGAGGAGGCCGATCTGCGGCGACGAGGGCGAGTAGCCGGTGAAGTAACTCCGGGCGCGCTGCGTCGCCTCGGCGTCCTGACCCGCGAACACTGTCGTCAAACGATCGGGCTTCACCTCATTGCGCAACGCCATCGCGACCGCGGGGCGCGCGTTGCGCGCGGCGCAGCCACACACCGAGTTGACCACCACCAGGGCTGTGCCGGCGCCTTGCTTCAGTACCGCGTCCACGTCCGCCGCCGTGCGCAGCTCCTGAACGCCCAGTCGCGTCAGCTCCTGCCGCATGGGGGCAACAATACGTTCGTCGTACATCTCTACTCCCGGGAAAAGACCGCGAAAGGCTTCATCCTGAAAGCTAATCGTGTTCCCCCGCATGCTGTACCTGCTCCTCGCTCACGGCGATCGCGGTGGATTCGCGATCCTCCTTCTTGAGGAGGGCGTAGCGGACGAACTGGACGACGCCGGCGAGGATGAGTGAGAAGAGGGTGATCGCCAGCACGCGCCACACGAAGAGGCTGGCGGCGATCGCGGGCCAGTCGTGCATTTCCGCCCGCTCGCTGCCGGCGGGCTCGCGGTGCGCCGCAATCAGTGCCAGGCTGGTGACCGCCTCGGCCACGCTTTCGATGGCGGCGAAGAGCGGCGCGCGCCAGACCCATTGGCGGATGGTGTAGTTGCCGAGGTGCGCCGTGGCCATGCCGAACAGCGCGATCGCGAAGATGGCGTAGTAGCCGCCGACGTACAGCCAGCTCGTGGAGCCATGCGTCAACCACAGCGACCGGAACAGTCGCAGGACCACACCCGTGACGATCGCCATTTCGGCGATCGACAGCGTGAGCCGGCGAAAGGCGGGCGGCTCCTCCAGCTTCCAGGCAACGCTCTGCCTCGGAAAGTAGCTACTCATCGTATCCGCAACTTACGACGAAGTTCCGGCGCGTGCGAGCAGTCGCGGCGTGCGTTGGCACGCGCGTTGCCCCTGGCGTCGCCACACCACGTCAGCCCCGGAGGATGTGTGCGGAAAAGTCCCCGTCTCATCATGGCCATCATCGTCGCCCTCATCGGAGCGGTGACGTACTACTCGCAACGGTCCACGAACGAAGTCACCGGCGAGGTGCAACACATCAGCATGAGCCCGGCTCAGGAGGTCGCTCTCGGGCTGCAGGCGCAACCGGAGATGTCGCAGCAGTTCGGCGGCGAGCTCGGACATCCGGTGATTGACGAGTATGTCGAGCGCGTAGGTCAGAAGGTGGTGAGCG
>JANNOC010000005.1:0-5984 GCA_031398865.1 Gemmatimonadota bacterium
CGGCGGACTGCTAGGCGCGAAGATCTATTACGCGATCCTGAATCGCAGCTTCGACGACCTGTTCAGCCGCGCCGGCTTCGTGTTCTGGGGCGGGCTGATGGGCGGCATTCTCGCGACGTGGCTGCTGATGCTGCGGAAGAAGCTTCCGTTCACGCGCATCAGCGATGTTGCCGGCATCGCGATCGCGGCGGCGTACGCGGTGGGGCGAACGGGATGCTGGGCAGTGGGGGACGATTACGGCCGGCCATGGAACTCTCCGCTCGCGGTCAGCTTCCCCGAAGGGGCGCCGCCCTCCACCGTCGCCAACATGACCGGGATGTTCGGCATTCCATTCCCCCCCGGCATGGCGCCGGACACAGTGATCGCGGTTCATCCCACGCAGCTGTACGAGACTGTCCTCGGCTTCGCCATGTTTCTCATTCTCTGGCGACTGCGCGATCACAAGCACGCCGTCGGCTGGCTGTTCGGACTGTACTGCGTGCTCGCCGGCGTCGAACGCTTCGTGATCGAGATCTTCCGCGCGAAGGATGACCGGTTTTTCGGAGTTCTTACGATGGCGCAGATCATCGCGATCGGGTTCACGGTGGCGGGCGCGGCATGGATGTACGCGCGGCGCAACGTGCGAGAAGGCGCTCCGGGGATCTACGCGGCGGCGGTGGCGAAGAAGTAACGCGAACCGCGAGAGGACGACGCGCTGTGCGGTCGTCCTCTTTACGATCGCTGCCTTCCGATCTGCATGCGTGCGAGCAACCCCTGCATCCGCCACTCGCGCTCGGCGACCGAGCCGCCGCGTAGCACCTTGGGTTCCTCGACGGTCACGAATGCGTCGGGATCGAAGCGATCCACAATGCCCATCACTTCCTCGAGATGCGCGCGCGGTATCACGGAGTTGACGATCTCGACTCCGCCCTCACGCCCATAGCCGGCAAACTCCGTCACCCCGTGGCCGCGCTCGCGCAACGCCTCCGCGATCTCCACGCCGCCGTGCTGCGAAACGATGCGCACCAGCGAGAAACCGTACGCCAGGGCGCGCTCGATCGTGATGCCGACGATTGTGCCGAGCGCGAAGCCCGCCGCATAGCCCACCACGTGCATCCAGCTGTCCAGGTACTTCACCGCCGTGCCGACGGCGTAGATCCAGATCAGCGCCTGAAAAAACCCCAGCATGCCGGCAACGACACGCTTGCCCCTGATCGCGAAGAGGACGCGCATGGTATCGCAGGTGACGTCCACGATCCGCAAACCGAAAATGAGCAGTGCGCCCAGCGGACCGGCAAAGAGAGAGGCGGCTTCAGGGGACATCGCCGCGCGCCTCCACAGGGGCGGCGATTGCGTCTTCCAGGGCGTCGAGCTTCCGCTCCAGCCGCATGGCGGTTGCCTGCAGCTCCGCCATGCGCGTCTCGATGTCCGACGCAGGTGCGGGAGCCGGGGCGGACGTGACCGTGGGAAGAGCCATCGCTCGCCGCGGCCAGAAAGTCTTTACGAGCGCGAACAGGAAGAGCAACACGAGGACGAACTGCCCGAGCAATGTCTCCACGGTATTGAAAAGGCCTAACCACTGTACTTGCGGGATACCGGGAATTGTCGTGATTGGCACGATATTGCCTTCCTGCAGCTCGCGTATTCCCTTGCCCATGAAGACGAACGCCATGTAGTACAGCAGCACGCTGGTGCCGGCGAAGAACGGGCGTAATGGTATGCGAACGCCAAAGCGATAGAACAGCGTGAAGATGACGGCGAGCGCCGTGAAGCCCACGAGTATGCCCAGAACGATCGGGCCGCCGTGTCCAGCGCCTTCGTTGAACAGCGCCTGATAGAAGAGCGCGGTTTCGGCACCCTCGCGGTACACGGCCAGAAACGCGACGAAGGTGAGCGCCCGGCCACCGCCGTGTTCCAATGCACTGGAGACCTTCTCGCGAATGAACTGCTGCCACCGTGCGGCTTCCACCTTGGAGATGAGCCAGTAGCTCACGGAAAAGAGCACCACCACGGCGACGAGCATGGTGATTCCTTCGATCACCTCGCGCGTGGCGGGCATGGCGCGCAGCGCCGTCTGCAGCACGACAGTCGTCACGGCACTCGCCGCGAGCGCCAACCCCACGCCCCACCAGATATTCCGCAGGCGCTGTCGATTGCCGGTCTTGATCAGGAAGGTGACGATCGCCCCGATCACCAGAATGGCCTCGAGTCCCTCACGAAGAATGATGAGGAACGAGGCCATGAACATGCCCCAGCGTCCCGACGCGGCACGGGTCAGCTCGAGCACAGCAGGAAGCCCGAG
Organism: Gemmatimonadota bacterium; assembly: GCA_031398865.1. Lineage (GTDB taxonomy): Bacteria > Gemmatimonadota > Gemmatimonadetes > Gemmatimonadales > Gemmatimonadaceae > JANNOC01. Next base: position 2,282 of record JANNOC010000005.1, read on the forward strand.
GTCGATCGCGTTGCGAGCGCGCTCCGCTTCGGCGATCCTGCTCGCGCGCACCGCCCCTTTGAAGTCGGCGAAGTGTCGCTCCATGTTCGCCACCAATCCGGGGCTCTTGGCGCGCGCCGGCGTCTCCAATGGCTCGAACGCGATATACGCGTCGAATGCCCGATCGGCCGCTTCCTCCGGACGCCCCGCCCGCGCGCTGGCCAAGGCGTTGTCCAGGAGCGAGAGAACGTCGCGCGCGGCGCGATCGCTGTTTCCTCGCTCGTTGGGCCCAGCCGCAATCCGTTCCGTGCTCGAGCGCAGCGGAAGCGTGCGCAGATGCGCGACGACCGCGCTGATCTCGCCATCGGAGAGATTCCGGGAGGGTGGCATCGCGGTGCCGGGGAGGCCCTTCCGGACCACGACCGCGAGTTGCGCGTCGCTGCGCTCCGCCTGCCACGCCAGCGAGCCAACGTCCGGCGGGAGACGCGTGAGCGCCGTGGCGAGCGCGCCGTCGCCGGCACCCAGCGCGCCGTGGCAGGAGACGCAACCTTGCAAGTACAGCCCTTCTCCTTCGAGGCGTTGAGCGAGGGTGGATCGCAGAGTGTTCACGTAGGCGATGACGTTCCAGCGCTGTTCGGGCGTCAGTCTCTCAGCCCACGCCGTCATGGGCGTCCCCGCGATTCCCACCGACACGACGCGGTACATGAGCGCGGGCGATACATCATGCATCGCCGCCACCGTGCCGAGCGCCGTCGGTGCGGGCGTCATTCCCGCGGCCGCGACACCGTCGCCGCCGCCGAGCGCACCGTGGCACGACGCACAATTGGCGGCGTACAGCGCCCGCCCGTTCGCGATGTCAAGCGGCTGGGCGGGCAGGTCGAGCGCGCCGTCACGGCCCAGCGCCTCGGTGAACCGCGAGTGCAGCGCGCTGACGGTCGTGGGCGCACGCCGCTCGCGCACCGCCACGACAATCGTGTCGAGGATTGCCGCGGCACGCGCCGCATCGGCGCCGGCCAATCGCTTCGCGACGCCGGTCGCGTCCGCCAGAAAGTCGTTCGCTTCCTGATATTCGAGGTCGGAGAGCAGCCGGCCGCGCTCGTCGACGGCCTTCCCGTATTCCTCGATGGCGACACCGACGATGTTGGCGAGCCGTTTCGCCGGGTGCTCCTGCGCGGGAAGAGAAATCGCGACGAGCGACAGTGCGATGCCGCCGAAAAACGTGCGTACAGTCATTGCGACAAAATGTATCGGCTTTCGAAATTATGCGCTAGCACTCTCGAGCACGACCATTGCCGCCGCGGTTCCTTCACTGTGCGTGAGACTCAGCCACGCGTTTGTGACGGCCAGCTCCGCGGCGCGGCGCTTCGCCTGGCCGTGAAACTCGAGCGACGGCCGCCCATCGGAGTGCAGCACCACCTCGATGTCCTTCCACCCGATCGCGCGCGCCAGCTCATTGCCCGCGAGCGCCTTGAACGCCGCTTCCTTGGCCGCGAGACGAGCGGCAAGATGCCGCGCGGGCTGCACCCGGCGCATGGCGTAGTCGGATTCGCGGAAGGTGAACAACCGCTTGATCGCACGATCGCCTTTCCACGAGATCAGTTTCTCGACTCGCACGATATCCACCAGGTCGATGCCGATGCCGAGAATCATTGGCCCCCCCCTCGTCTCGCGACGAAGAGTTTGCGACGCGCGACGCGATTGCCGGCGCGGGCAACGGCGAGATAGACGCCATTGCCGACGCCGGCGCTGCTCACATCCCAGGCGTCCACGCTCCCTCCGCCCGCCGCGACCGCGCGATGCCACACCCGCCGCCCCGCCCAATCGTAAATCGCCAGTTCCCCGCTCTCGGCTCCGAACGGCCATCCGAAGCGCACGCGATCGCCCCGAATGGGATTCTCCGACACCGAGAGCGCCGCGACCGGCGATGTGCCAGCGCCTGCCGCTCCGTGCGCCAGCACGACGATTTCATCCAGCCGCCATGTCAGGGCCCGTGGCTGGAATTCCAGCAACAGCGTCACCCCAGCGACGCCGTCGAGCACGACTCGTTCCGGATAGTACGCGGGCGCACTCCCGGCAACGATGCCCGCGATGCGCCACGTGGCTCCTGCATCGGTGCTGACCCGCAGCTCGCCGCGCCGCGCAAGCGAGAAGCCGTCGCCATTGTAACGCGTCCAGAAGAGGACCGACACCGTATCCACGTCACTGGGCACGATGATGGGCGGCGACCGCAGCGCTCCGCCACTCTCGCCGCGCCATTCGTGGGTTCCGGCGATCCCGCCAATGTCGCGATGAAAGGCGCGCGCAACCCAGGCAGCGGTGTCGCCCTCGGCGCCGGTGGCCGCGAGCAGCGCATACTCCGCCGTGATGGGGCCGGCGCGAACACTCATCCGCGTCGGCCGTGTGACGATCTCATTCGCGGACACCAGCCGGCGCGACAGCAGCCCACCGTCAGTCACCTGCATAACGACGGGCACGGGGCCGGGGGCGTCGACACGTGCGGCGGGGGCATCGGCCCGGGGAACGACGACGCGTATCCGCGGAGCGAGGCTTTCCACCAGGATGCGCTCCGGCAGCAACCCGGTGGCCTGCGACCGGTGTCGGAGCGGATCTCGGGCGCTCTCAATCACGTCGAGCGCAAATGGAAGATTGTCCTGAAACATGATGTCGAGCTTCCCTTCGTCGTCGGGAAACTCGAACCCGTAATAGCTGGCTCCCTCGAAACCGCTCGTCAGCTCCGGAGTGAAGCTCAGCGTGCCGAACTGTTGATATGCCCAGTCGTTGTACTCGCCATTGGTGGTGTAGAGAAACCACGACGGTCCCGGGCGGTTGTATGTCCGGTTCGACCCCGGCAGCCGGTCGAGTGTGGCGGGGCGCACATCCGTCCCCGCGAGCGCGCGATATGTCGAAATCTCCTGCGGCAAGAGCCCATACTGATAGCCGGGCGGGTACAGTATCAGTCCGGTGAAGCTGTGATAGCTGATGGAGACGACCGGCGGATGCTCGCCGTGAAAGCGCTCGATGACCTGCGTTTCCGGTTCCGACGCGGGAGCGGGCCCACGATATGTCTCCGAACGCGGAAGGGGCGATGAACCGGTGTTATCCAGTCCCCAATGCGCGCTGTGATTTCTATTGAGATCCACGCCAATCACCGGACCGAATTGATCGTCGGCGAGCGGGCGACGGTTCTTCCGCCAGAGCCGATCCCCCGTGAACGTGTACTGGTAGCCGTCCGGATTGACGACTGGAATGATCCAGATATCGCGCGCACTCACGAGCGAATCCACACGCGCGTCAGGCACCGTGCGGGCGAGGTATCGGATGAGCCGCAGCGCCATCTCGGTCGCGGCCCACTCGCGCGCGTGGTACGTCGCCATGATGAGGACGTCGGGCCGGGAGCCCGCGTGGTCGCGGTCGCCGATCTTGACGGCGAGTATGGGTCGTCCCTCGACCGAGGCGCCGATGCTGTCCACGTGCACGCGGACATTGGCACGCGCGATGGAATCGAGGTGCGCCCGCACGCCTCGGACGGGGTCGTCGAAGGAGCGATACACCGTGGGCGCGGACGGAACGCCCGCACGAGCGCCTCGCAGCGCCGACGGCGTAGACACCGGCGTGGCCATCAATCCCGTGGTTCGCAGACGCTCTTCGGACATGCTGTCAGCGACGACGAACGACGCGTCGCCGCTGGACCAGACGACGTCGAACCCTCGGGCGAGCAATGACT
>JANNOC010000052.1:0-5093 GCA_031398865.1 Gemmatimonadota bacterium
CAACGCCGCCTCCGCGCGCTCGATCGCGTGCAGCCGGTGCGGCGTCACCGGCGTGCCGTACGGAATGCGAGACGAGAGACACGGGGACGACGGCTGCGACGATGTCGGGAGACCGCGATCGGCGCTGAGCAACCGGATCTCCGATTTCGTGAACCCGAGCGCCGCCAGCGGTGAGACCACCCCCAGCTGCGCGGCCGCCGCTGCTCCCGGACGATGTCCCGCGAGATCGTCGGCGTTCGTGCCATCACACACCACGGCGAAGCCGCGCTCGCGCGCGAGCGGAACCAGCCGTCCCCACAGCTCCGACTTGCAGAAATAGCAGCGGTTCACGGGATTCTCCGCATAGCGCGGATCGTCGAGTTCCTGCGTGCTCAGCTCGAAGACGGGGAAGTCGAGCTGCCGCGCCAGGTGATGCGCCGCGATCCACTGTTCCTCGGGATACGATGCGCTCCGGCCGATCACCGCCAGGAAGCAACCGGCGGGCAGTGTCGCGCGAGCAACGGCCGCAAGGTACGACGAGTCCACGCCACCGCTGTAGCCCAGGAGGATGGAGCCACACTCCCGCATCCACGCGACGAGCCGGAGTTCTCTGGCGACCGCGGCGGCGCGATGATCCGCGTCGGCGGGCGAGGCTGGAGTGGTGTTCGACATTCCCGCGGCACGCATGCCGAAACGTAAGGCGCGGGCGGGCGGACAAGGAAGTCCGGTCGTCGTATGGCGAGGTTGACGAGCGGACGATAGACTCGTCTGTGACGTAGGCGAGGCACTGCACCTTGCACTGCGGACGTTCGCCCTTTCGTGGGAGTGAGCGTGGAAGCTGACGACAATGCGTCTGTGGCCGCGCCCGTAACGGTCGCCATCGAACACCGCCACGCCGCGCAACTCGCGTCGCTGCGGCGCATCGCCAGCACGCTCAGTCACATCAGCAGCAGCGAGGAAGTCTCGTCGCTGCTCGTGGATTCACTGGTGGAATCGTTCGGGGCGTCGTGGGCCGCGCTCTTTCGCTGCAACCCCGACGGTACACTCACCCGCCGGTCGCTGCGCTCGCACGCGAACGCGGAGATCCCGGAGTACATCGCGGGCGAGGACGCGGAGCGCCTCGACAGCGCGACCGAGCCGCCGGTGCTGCAACGACACAACACGACCCCGATTGCCAGTCTCGACACGGCAGACATGCTGATGCCGATTGACGATGTCAGCGGCCGGCTGGGGTGGTTCGCCGTGGGTCGGCCGGACAACGACGAGCCGTTCGACGAGCACGACGCCCAGTTTCTCGCGCTGCTCAGCTGCGTCGCCGCCCCCCGGCTTGCGTACGCGGATCTGACCGCGGCGTATCGGCGCCAGTCGCTCATTGACGACATCACGAGCTTCGCCAACCGGCGCGCATTCGACCAGCGCGTCGAGGAGGAATTGGCACGCTCCAACCGGTCGGGTATCCCTTTCTGCCTGCTCCTCGCCGGGATAGACCATTTTCAGCGATATAACGACGTGCATGGTTCCGACAAGGGCGACCGCGCGCTGCACGCCGTGGCGGGGGCGGTGAGCAGGTCGATCCGCGGATCCGACACGCCGTTTCGATTCGAGGGAGACAAGATCGCGGTTCTCATCGCCAACGCCGATTCCACGGGCGGACGCATCGCGGCGGAACGCATTCGCAAGAGCGTCGAAGTGCTGGGGACGCCCGAGGTGGCGGAGCCCATTACGGTGAGCGTGGGCGTCGCGACGCTCAAGCTCTCCGCGCACACGCCGCTGGCCCTTGCGTCCATCGCGCTGCAGAAAAAGGCGGACGAGGCGCTGTACAAGGCCAAGCGTACGGCGCGGAATACCACGGTGGTGGGATAGGCTGGCTGTCAGTCCGGTGGAGGGAAGGAATCCATGCCGAGTGCCTCACGAGCCGACGCGAGTTTACCTGAGCTGCTGATGCAGCGCGCGCGGCGCGCTTCGGACATGCGCCTCGCGCTGGATACGGGGGTGGGCGCGCTCGTCGCCATCGGTGTCGCGGTCTGGCGGGGCCCTGGGTGGGTACTGTTCGTGTGCGCCGCGCTCTGCTTCGCCGCATTCGGGGCCTGGGGCATCACGGACCGTGAGCTCCGTGACCCGAGCTTCCCCGCGAACGCCGCCGTGTCGGGCGCCCTGCGCTGTATCCGTGCGCTCGCTGTGGCCGTCGGCGTGATCGCCGCGCTGACGCTACTGTTCGGACTGACCGCGGTCGGCTTGGGCACCTGGATCAGCTGATCGCATTCGCGTGCGCCGGCGGCGGCGCGGCGCGTGAGTCCGCCGCAGCTGCCCGGTACCGTAGCGCTTCAGCAATGTGCGCGCGCTCCACCATTCGGTCGGCCTCGAGATCCGCGATGGTGCGCGCAACCTTGAGCACGCGGTGATACCCTCGCGCTGACAGCTGCAGTCGCTCCGCGGCAGACGCCAGCAGCGACCTGGCCGCAGCCGCGACGTCGCCGTGCACATCGAGCCAGCGTCCCGACGTATGCGCATTGCATGAGACGCCCGGTGAGACGCCCAATGAGACGCCCGGTGTCGCGGCGAATCGGAGCCGCTGAATGCCGCGCGCGCGCTCGACGCGTTCGCGGATCGCCGTCGAACGCTCGGCGGCAGACGTCTCTCCGAGAGCACGCAGTGGAACCGGCCCCACGGTCACGTGCATGTCGAGCCGGTCGGCGAGCGGACCGGACAGGCGGGAACGGTAGCGCGCGATCTCGGCGTCCGCGCACGTGCAGCTGTCCACCCCCGCGCGGCCGCACGGACACGGATTCATCGCGCCCACGAGCGTGAAGCGCGAGGGATACCGCACGGCACTCGACGCTCGCACGATACTGACGTGGCCATCTTCGAGCGGCTGCCGAAGCCCCTCCAGCACGTGGCGTGGGAACTCGAGCAGCTCGTCGAGAAACAGGACGCCGTGGTGTGCGAGCGACACTTCACCGGGGCGTGGTGCGCTCCCGCCGCCCAGCAGACCCGCGCTGGAGATCGTGTGATGCGGCGAGCGAAACGGGCGCGCGACCGTACAGGCGTCCCCGACGAGCCCCGCCACGGAGTGGATCGCCATCACCTCCAGCGCTTCCTGATCATCCAGCTGCGGGAGAATCGTCGGCAAGCGGCGCGCGAGCATCGTCTTCCCCGCTCCGGGCGGACCGACGAGCAGGAGGTGGTGCCCGCCGGCGGCCGCCACCTCCAGTGCACGCTTCGCCGCGTCCTGCCCGACAACGTCCCCGATGTCATCGTCGCCTCGGTGAGCGAGACGATCGCGCGACGGCGGCCGCTGCAGCGTGAGCTCCCCTGAACGCAACTCGTCCACCAGCGTCCGCAACGTCGCCGACGCCGCGATCCGCGCGCGACCCGCGAGGGCCGCCTCCGCCACGTTAGGCAGGGGGAGCACCAGCAGCTGCCCGCATCCCGAAGTGACGAGAGCGCGGGCGATCGGAAGCACGCCCCGCACCGGACGGATCGCGCCGTCCAGCCCGAGCTCTCCCACGAAAACGCATTCCTGCGTGACGTCGCCCTTGAGCTGCTCTGTGGCGACGAGAATGCCGATGGCGATCGGGAGATCGAATGCCGTCCCATCCTTGCGGATATCGGCCGGAGCCAGATTGACCGTGATCCGCCGCGGGGGCAGCCGTAGCCCCGCGTTGAGAATCGCGGCGCTGACACGCTCGCGGCTCTCTTTCACCGCGCCGGCCGGCAGGCCGACGATCGTGAACTGAGGCAGTCCCTGCGTGATGTCCACTTCGACCGTCACGGTGTAGGCCTCGATGCCCAGCACGGCGGCGGAACGGACGGCGGCGAGCATGCCACAGGATCACCGCGCATCCGATGATCGGAGTCATCGCAAACGCTGGAGCGCCATCGTCTCATTGCGGAGCGCGTGGCCTGGGCCGCGGACATTGCACTGGCGCGCGGCCCTGCCCTCGTGCCGCCCATTCCCGTTCGCCCGTCACGGGGGGAGGATGATATCTTGCGCCATGCTGTTCGTCGCGCTGCTCCTCGCCGGTCTGGTCGGGATCACCCTGGCAATGCTGGGCGGCGGCGGTGCGATTCTCACCGTGCCGATTTTCGCGTATGCCCTTGGCTATGATCCCAAGCTCGCGGTCGCGATGAGCCTTCCCGTCGTCGGCGCCGTCAGCTTCTTCGGTGCGCTCGGCCATTGGCACGCGAACAATGTCGATCTCCGCATCGCGACGCTCTTCGGCGCTGCAAGCATGGTCGGGGCGTACGGCGGCGCGTGGATCGGCGCGCGGATGGCGGGGAGCGTGCAGCTCCTGCTGCTGGCGCTCGTCATGCTCGCCGCCGCTGTCGCAATGTTTTATCGCGGCAGTCAGAGCCCGTCGGAAACGGGCGCGGAACCGTCGCATCCCCGCGCCCATCCAGCGCTGGTCGCGGTTGCCGCGGTGGGCGTCGGCGCTCTCACCGGCATGCTCGGCATTGGCGGAGGCTTTCTTGTCGTTCCCGCACTGACGTTGCTCGTCGGCGTGCCGATGCGCCGCGCCATCGGCACATCGCTCGTCGTCATCGTCATGAGCACAGCGGCTGGCACACTCGGCTACATCGGCCACGTGGACTTGCCGTGGGGATTCATGGTGCTCTTTATCGCCGCGGCGGGAGCGGGCACTGTGCTCGGACGCCGCCTCGGTCTGCTCGTTTCACCGCGCACGTTGGCGCGCACATTCGCGGTGTTTCTCGTGCTGTTGGGCAGCTTCATGTTATTTCGCAACCGCAGCGCATTAAGTGGCGGTTTTACAGTCACTTCAATGGCTGTATCTAAGGCCGTTTCGAACTGCATATGATACTTCGTCGCTTCTACGATGAGAAGCTCGCGCAGGCGAGCTATCTGGTGGGCTGCGCCGCCGCTGGCGAAGCGCTGGTCGTGGATCCGAATCGCGACGCCGAGATGTACCTGCGCGGCGCCGCCGCGGAGGGCGTGCGCATCACGCACGTCACGGAGACGCATATCCACGCGGACTTCGTGAGCGGCAGCCGCGAGCTCGCCCAGCGCACCGGCGCGACCCTGCACCTGTCCGACGAGGGCGGCGACGACTGGCGCTACACCTTCGCCGCAAGCGCAGATGCACGCCTTCTCCACG
>JANNOC010000078.1:0-2176 GCA_031398865.1 Gemmatimonadota bacterium
CGGGGAAGCCGTGGCACATGACGACGGGTACCCCTTGGCCCTGCTCGTACACCGCCATGCGGATGCCGTTCGTTTCGACGTAACGCGGCGCGTTCCAATTGATCGACATTGTTTCTCTCACGCGGTTTTGAGGCCGAGGGCGGCCAGCATTTCTTTGCGGTTGGGGCCGAGTTTCGGCGGGTAGAGTTTCTTCGACTTCGGCGTCGCCCACGTTGCGAGAACGCGCCAGACGACGGCTGGGTTCGCGAGCCAGGCGGTGGGCATCGCCAGCATGTGGAAGCCCTTCATTATGGCGCGCAGGACGCCGAGGTTGTTGCGCGTCGCGGGGGCGACGGCGTCTTCGGCGAAGCTCTTGATCAGACGGGCTTTCAGGCGCGGTTTGTAGGCGGGGTCTTGTTCGTTTTTCGCACGGCGGATGGCGCTCAGATCCTGCTTCATCAGCGCGTTCCAGAACGGGCGCAGCTCTTTGTGGCTTCGTTTATCGAAGGCGATCGCTTGTTCGCGCGGGTCTATCGTCTGGTTCATCACGTCGCCCAGGATGTGCGCGTGCAGGACAGCGGATGAACAGCCGCGGCCGTAAAGCGGGTTCGTGCGGATCGCGCTGTCGCCGACGGCGAAGTAGTTCAGCACGACCGGCTCACCCGCCTTCACGAAGTGACGCCATACGTTGTGCAGATTTCCCATGCCGAAGACCTTCGTCACGGGTTCGGCGCGGACGGGATCGATCCAGCGCGCCATGCCGGGGATTTGGTTGCAGATCGCGTCGAACGTCTTTGGGTTCAGCGTTGCGGTACGCAGTTCCGTTTCGATTTCCGGCACGGCCAACGTGATCGAGAAGTGCCGGTTGTCGGCGTTGAAGACGCCGTATTTGATGTAGCCGAGATCGCCTGCGCCCGGAACTAAATCGCGGGGTGGTTCGTCTTGGCCGTCGCGCAGACGGTAGTGGCGCGTGAAGTAGAGAATGCCCGCCGGACTCTTCTCTTCGTCGATGGTGACGCCGCGCTCGCGCAGCCAATCGGTCAAGACGGAACCGCGTCCGCAGGCGTCCACGACGGCGGTGGCGGTGAGGTCTTCCGGTGGTGCGCCTTCGCGCTCGATGCGCACGCCTTTGACGGATGGAACGGGGCCCGACTTATCGAGCAGCAGCTCGCGCACGATCGTGCTGGTCATGAATCGCACGCCGGGGAGCGTTTCGACGTAGGCGCGGATCGTGTGCTCCAGCGTCGTGCGGCGCGAGAACAGGAACGCGAGGTCGCGGTCGCCTTCCGCCGGCGTATAGCGATCGCGCAGCGCCATCGGGAGGCTGGCCTCGAAATCGATTTCGCGGGCACCGGCTTTGTGCAGCATGTCGTGCAGGCGCGGGTGCCGCTCGCGGATCAGCGTCACCAGGCAGCCCAAGAAGACGTGGCTGTGGCGCAGTTGGGTCACGCCCTTGCGCTCCCACGTGTCGAACGCGGTCTCGACGTTGGGCGGCGGCGGCGGGTCGCGGTCGACGACCACGATCTCGCGGCCATCGCGCGCGAGCGCCATGGCAACGCCTAAGCCGGCGATCCCGGCACCGACGACCACGATGCGGTCGGCCATTGAACTCATCCTTGATGCGAATAGCGGTTGGGGTAGATGTAGCGGATCGGGCACGCGTGTCGAGGCCCGTCGCGGACGCTGCGGAAACGCCGCCAAACACGTCAGGTTTGTGACAGAAAGTTGAGTTGATTTTGGCTGGGCCGCGCCGTTGCTTCGGCCGACCGGTGGAGGGGGTAATGCGGGCGCTGATTCTGACTTGGCTTTTGCTTGCGAGCGCGGCGGCTACTGCTGCGGACGAGACCGTCCGCTACTCGATGACTCCGGTCATGGCGAAGGGGAAGCTGACGGCACTTGCGATCGAGCTTCGCTTCACGGGCGAGGCGGATGGCGAGACCGTGTTGGAGCTGCCGAACGAGTGGGGCGGCAAGACCGAACTCTATCAAGGCGTGCGCGATCTTCGCGTCGATGGCGACGGTGTGTCGGTGACATCGCCCGAACCTGCGAAGCGCATCGTGCGGCACCGGCCCGGTGCCGAGCTGCACGTGCGCTATCGCATTGAGCAGTATTGGCCCGGCGTTCCGTCGGTCACCGGCAGCAACGAGTACCGGCCGATCGTTCAGCCGGGGTACTTCCATGTCGTCGGGGATGCCGT
>JANNOC010000102.1:0-2455 GCA_031398865.1 Gemmatimonadota bacterium
GATTTCGGTCTCCTCGTCGTCCGGCGCCGGACCGCTATCTCGTCCGCCACGATCTCCCGCGCCTGGCTTGCCCGCACGTTCAAGTGCTGCACCCTCGCTAGCCTGAATTTCCACGGGGCACTGTTGGCCTAACATTGCCCAGCGCGGACCGCCTGTCCACGCCTGCCACCGCATCGGGACACGCGATCCACTGTTAGCCTGAGTCTGCGCCGACGACCGCCCTTGGGCCGGTCGTTTGTGTTGCGGCTCCGGCTGGCCGTGCATCGGGGCGCCGCGCCATCCCCGGCCATTCCCATAGGGGCGGAGCCTGCACACCGGCTGACGGCCAAGCGTAGCCTTGCGCACGGAAAAGTCATGTAGTAATGTGTAGTGTGTCTATAGGTGTACCAAAAGACCTAACAGACTGCCACCGCTTCTTCGCGGAGCCCGCCACCCCGCGCCAGCGCATGTACGAGGCGTTGCGTGCCTACTTCGTCGACGGCCATCCGTCGCGCGAGGTCGCCCGCGCCTTCGGCTACACCCCCGGGGCGTTCGGGGTGCTGTGTCATCAGTTCCGCCGCAACGAGGCCCCCGAGTTCTTCGTCACCGCGGCGCACGGCCCGCGCACCCAGCCGAAGAAGGCCAAAGCCCTCGACGTGGTGCTGGCGCTGCGCAAGCAGAATCATTCAGTGTACGAGATCAGTGCGGCGCTCCAGGAACAGGGGATGCCGCTGAGTCCCACCGCCGTGCGCGAGGTGCTCCGCGCGGAAGGCTTTGCGCCGCTCCCGCGTCGGCTCGACGAGGAGCGGCCGGCGAAGGTGGGGCCGACGCCGGAGCCGGTGGCCGATGTGCGGGCGTTTACCTTGGTGCCCGGGACACAGTTCGTGACCCGCTGCGGCGGGCTGTTCCTGTTCCTGCCCGAGCTGGTGCGCCTGCACGTGGAGCGCCTGGCCACGGCGGCCAAGTTGCCGGGGTCGGCGATGATCCCGGCCGGCCACGCGCTCCGCGCTGCGCTTGCGCTCAAGCTCTGGGCGATCGAGCGCAAGAGCCACGTCATGGCGCTGGTGGCCGACCCCGGGCTGGCGCTGTTCTGCGGGCTGAACGCGATCCCGAAAAAGAGCTACCTCTGCGAGTACTCGTCGCGCCTCGATCACCGGCACACCACGCGCCTGCTGGCGGCGTGGCACCGCGCGGTCGCCCCGGACGCGCTGTTCGGGGGCGCGTCGTTCAATCTCGATTTCCATTCGGTGCCCTACTACGGGGAGGCTCCCGCCGTGGAACGTCACTATGTGTCGATGCGCAGCCGCCGCCAACCGAGTATCCTCGCCTTCCTCGCGCAAGACGCCGAGGGCCGGGCGTTCTGCTATGCGAATGCCGATCTGCGCAAGGGCGAGGAAGCCGAGGAGATCTTCCGCTTCATCACCTTCTGGAAGGCCCAGCACGGGGCCGTGCCCCAGCACGTGGTGTTCGATTCCCGCCTGACGACCTACGCCCATCTCGCGCGGCTCGATCGCATGGGCATCACGTTCATCACGCTGCGGCGGCGCTCCCCCGCGCTGCTCGCGGACGTCGACGGGCTGGCCCCCTCGGCCTGGCGCCGCGTGACCCTGGACGTCCCCGCGCGCAAGTACAAGACGCCGCGCGTGTTCGAGCAGCCGGTGGTGTTGGCCGGCGCGACGTTCCGTCAGCTCTACGTGCGGGACCTGGGCCACGAGGACGCGACGATCCTCCTCACCAATGATCGCCACGCCACCGCCGCCAAGCTGCTCACCCGGTACGCGCAGCGCATGCTCATCGAGAACGCCCTCTCGGATGCCGTGCGTTTCTTTCACATGGACGCGTTGTCCTCATCCGTCGGGCTCAAGGTGGATTTCGACATGGCGTTGCTCGTGATCGCGAGCGGGCTGTATCGCCTGCTCGCCAAGCGCATGCGCGGCTATGCCGACGCCCAGGCGCGCCACCTCTTCCGCGACCTCATCGACATGCCCGCCGACGTGCGGATTTCCGAGCGCGAGGTCCACGTGCACTTCCATCGCCGCGCGCATCTCCCGATCATTCTCGCGTCGGGGCTCCTGGACACCCCAACCAAGGTGCCGTGGTGGAACAATCGCACGCTGCGACTGACCGCGTAGCGCGACCCGACCAACCGGGCCGATGTTAGGTCTACAGTGCTCCGTGGAAATTCAGGCTAGTTGCGATTGTAGGCGGTCCAGCCTTCCCACCACTTCGTGCCGCTCGGATCGGCCGCACCGCGGTAGGCCGTGCCCGAGAGGGTGCCGCCAAAGAAGCTCGCCGAGCGCGTCTGCAGGTTCCCCGTGAACGTCGCGAGTCCGCCCGTGCGGGCCGCCGAGCTCGCCGACAGCGACCAGTCCAGCGTGGCGGTGGTGGGCACGACACCCAGCGCCGGCAAACTCGTGAAGAGCGTCGACGTGCTCACGGCGAGGCTGTCGTTGTTCGGGTAGTTGGCGAACTGGCC
>JANNOC010000123.1:0-1755 GCA_031398865.1 Gemmatimonadota bacterium
CCCGAGTAATACCCCGTGCGGCTCGCGATCGAGTTGTTGATGCCGATGACCTCGCCACGAATGTTGACGAGCGGTCCGCCGGAGTTGCCCGGATTGATCGCCGCGTCGGTCTGAATGAAATCGGATATGGCGTACTGCGAACCGAGGATCGGTCCCAGCTCGCGTCCACCGCGGCCTTTGGCGCTCACGATGCCCGCCGTGACGGTGAAGTTGAGACCCAGTGGATTGCCGATCGCCAGCACCCACTCGCCAATGCGCACACCGCTGTCGTCGCCAAAGGTCGCGACCGGCAAGTTGTTGCCATCGATCTTGATCACCGCGACGTCAGTCGTCGGATCACGGCCCACGACCTTCGCCCTGAACGTGCGGCGGTCGGTCAGTGTCACGGTCAACCGGTCCGCATCGGCGACGACGTGATTGTTGGTGAGGATGTATCCGTCCTTCGAGACCAGAAAGCCGGATCCACTGCCTTCCGACGGTTGCTGCCGCTGGTTCGGATCGAACTGGTCGAAGAACCTCTCCAGATCGGGGGGCACGCGCCCGCCGCGCGAGCGTGGAGTTGCAGAACGCTGCGCGTCGCGCTCCATCACGATGGATACGACGGCGGGGGTAACGTGCTCCGCGATCGAGACGAACGCATTACTTGCGTCCGCCAGCGGTTTCACCTCCTGCACAGTCGGACGGCCCGTGTTCTGCGCGTGGCCGAACGGGGTGAGGTCCATTGCCGAGGCGAACAACAGTCCGCAGAGGAAGGCGGCAATGACCGCGAAGCCGAGACGAAAGCGTGCGAAGGGTCGAGTCATCCGAGAGATCCGAAGGGGTTCACAATGATTACCCGAGAGTAGTGCTGCAGGTTTCGGGCGCGTGGCAAGGAACGCCACTCGAAATACGTACGCACGCCGCGCCTCCACCGTTCGTCACCGGCCGCGTCTGCCGCGCTGCTCCGGCGAAACGCGACGAGCGCCGGAGTTGCTCCTCCAGCGCTCGTGCGTTCGCTTACCACATCCTTACAGCAATCGCGATGCTGCTCGGCGACTACTTCTTCTCGTCGTCCACAATTTCGTAATCCGCCTCGACGACATCATCGGTTTTCGCTCCCGCGGTGGCCCCTGCCTCCGCGCCAGAAGGCGGCGACTCAGGCGCTTCACCCTCGGGCTGCGTCGCTCCCTGCTGCTGGTACAACGACTGTCCGGCCTCGCTGTACGCCTTGCCGAGATCTTCCTGTGCCGCCTTGATCTCGTTCATGTCGTCACCACGCAGCGCCTTCCGCGCACGCTCCACCGATCCCTCGAGCCGCGTCTTGAGGTCCGCCGGCAGCTTGTCCGACCACTCCTTCGCGTTCTTCTCGACCTCGTACGTCAGGCTGTCGAGCCGGTTGCGCGTGTCGATCTCCTCGCGGCGCTTCTTGTCCTCGTCCGCGTTCTTCTCGGCATCCTTCACCATCTTGTCGATCTCGGCGTCGGAGAGGCCGCTCGACGCCTCGATGCGGATGTTGTGTTGCTTGCCCGTCGCCGTGTCCTTCGCCGTCACGTGCAGGATGCCGTTCGCATCGATGTCGAAGGTGACCTCGACCTGCGGCATGCCACGCGGTGCCGGCGGGATGCCGGTTAGCTGGAACTTGCCGATCGTCTTGTTGTAGACCGCAAGCTCGCGCTCGCCCTGCAGCACGTGGATCTCGACCGTCGTCTGGTTATCGTCGGCGGTGCTGAAGGTTTCGGACTTTTTCGTTGGAATGGTCGTGTTGCGCGGAATGAG
>JANNOC010000133.1:0-2713 GCA_031398865.1 Gemmatimonadota bacterium
CGCGGGTTACGAGCCCGCTGGCCAGGTATTTGTACGGTGCCGGATCATTGCGATGGTGGCGATGGCAGTTTGGTGGCTTGGCGGCGGCGCTGCCATCATCACTCGCTCGTAAGCAGCCTAACTTTGCGTTAGGCCGACTCCGGAGTGAGGTGATATCTTCGCGAGATGCTAAGTCGCCGCCGATTCTTGGCAGTGGGTGGGGCCGCCCCCGAATTCCTGGCATCAACCACCTCGACGCCATTCGGGCACTGGAGAAGGCAGGTTTCCGAATCGTTCGACAGGGAAGCACACAGTAATGTCTGACGGGACGCGGATTATCACCGTTCCGCGGCACAATCCCGTCAATGCGTTTACGATGGCTGGTATCGCGCGTGATGCTGGCCAACGGTGGATGCGTTTCGAAAGCTGCTGTGAGAATATAGTGCCGCGACTTGAGGATCTCGCGCTGGAAGGTCTCCCGGCAGCGCTCCACGTCACGCACACGCTCCTCCGCCTTGCCCGGAATGCGGACGGCGACGAGCTCGCCGGCGCGATACAGCCGCGCGAGGGCGACCGCATCACGCTTGTCGTGCTTGCGCTGGACGCCCGCGCGCTTCGGGATGAGCGAGGGCGCGATCACATCGCACGTGTAGCCCCAGTCCTTCAGCGCGCGATGCAGTACGTAGCCCGCGCCGCTCGCTTCATAACAGGCGCGGAGTTCACCCTCCCGCGCGACGCGGGCGAGCCACTTCTTCAGGACCGACGCGTCATTCGGGAGGCGCTCCAGGCGCGTGGGAGCCTTCGCCGCGGCGGGTAAGACCGCCACGGTGATCGAATCCCTGTGCACATCCATCCCGAGATAGATGATAGAGCGAGGCACGACAGCAGTAGCGGGATCCGCAGCAAGCAGGGATGACATGGGTTGGTCTCCGTGTGCGACAGTACGTTCGTCGCAAGTGGCTCTGGGAACTCCGTCCTCAACGCGGATGACCTAACCCACGATAAGACCGGAGGCCAGCCCAGTCATACTTTCTAGGCAGACAACCAATGCTTTTGATTCACTCACGCGGCCCGAAACGGGTAGTTATGTGGGTTACGTCCCGAGATTCCCCGGTGCCCATTCGCAGGGCGATAGCGTCGACGAACTCAAGACAAATCTCCGCGAAGTGATCGAGATGCTTCTCGAAGACGGTGACCCTCCCCGTGAGTCCGAGTTTATGGGAACGCAGACGATCCGCGTGGCTTAACGGGTAAGCTCAATCGCGGTTCTAAAGCCGCGGGAGCTGGCAGACGAAACGAAAGCGAAGGCGGCGGCCCAGTTGGAGCGCAACAGGTGGTCGGCATGGTCATCGGTGCCGCCGCAGCGACTCGTGGTTCGAGGGCCCCACGGCTTCGTTCTAAGGGCCGGAGGCGAGTTCCTCCTCAGCGAATGAACTCGCGACGACGGCCGCCAAGGCTACGATGCCGTCCATTGCCAGTCGACCGTCCGATTCGCCCGCACCCAAGCGGCGCACGTCACCTTCGTAGGCATCCGTCACGAGATGGCGATAGCGCTCCGGCTCTGGGCGAGCCCTCAGGCCCCAGCGCGGAAGGACCAAGTATCGATCGGTGATAAGGGTTCCACCGCGTCGGCGAACATCCCCGGTTCATGTACGGGAAATCCTGACATGTCGCAAAAGTTCGCCGAACTGGGAGAACGTCTGATGTGGTGAATTCCTGCACAGAAACTCAGGAAGACGCCGACAGGAACTGGAGTGGGCCTGAGACATCTTCCGTACCTGATGGGGGACACGAAGTCCGTTGCCTTCAGGTGATCCGGCGTCTCGCCGTTCGGGCGATCCGGGGAGGACCTAAGTCTCGGAGGAACATTGAATCCGATTCGAGGGACACCAGTTCAATCGGGCCAACGTATGCTGATGATTTTCACTGATTCTTCAGGACGTCGCCGTCGCCGCATTACCGCCGCCTTCGCGCTCGCGATCGGCGCACTTGGGTGCGGCGGGGGTGGAGGTCTGGATGGAGACATCACTGGCCCCGGCGCCCCGCCCGATTCTCCCCCACCACCTTTCCCTCCGGCGTCCAACGTGGTTACGACGACCGGAACAAGCTTCAGCCCGGTGACGATTACGATCCCACAGGGTGCGAGTGTGACATGGCAGATCGCGGTCCAGACCCACAACGTCACGTTCGGCACGAACAAACCCACCGGCGGTGACGCGCCCAATACCACGACGGGAAACAGCTTCACCAGAACGTTCCCCACAGCAGGCACGTATCCGTACGAATGCACCCTCCATTCAGGCATGGTGGGAACAGTGATCGTGCAGGGAACGAACACGCCGGTATTCACCTCCGTCGCCGTCACACCCGCAACACCGAGTGTCAACGTCGGTGCGACGGTGCAACTCACGGCCTCCGCACTCGACCAGAGCGGGACCGCGATGACCGGATTGCCCGCGGCAACATGGGCCTCCGGCAACACCGGTGTTGCCACTGTCAACGGGAGTGGAGTCGTCACTGGCGTCACAGCCGGCTCTGCAACGATCACCGCTTCAATAGTATCGGGAGGAGCGACCAGGACCGGAACGGCAACAGTCACCGTCATCGCGGTGAGCGCAGGCAGTGCGACGGTCACGACCCCCAACGAGACGTTCTCGCCACGCGTCATCACCATCGGCGTCGGCAGCACGGTAACCTGGCAGTTCAGCGGCTCACTTCACAACGTCACCTTCGG
>JANNOC010000153.1:0-14041 GCA_031398865.1 Gemmatimonadota bacterium
GACGTGCGCGCCGCGAACCGGCTCGCGATCGCGGGACTGGTGCCGGACCTGACGCTGCTCCTCGACCTGTCCGCCGCGGAGGGATTGGTCCGCGCCGACACCCGCGGCTCGCGCGACCGCATGGAGGTGGCCGGCGCCGACTTTCACGAGCGGGTCAGTCAGGCCTTTGCGAAATTCGCGGACACGATGTGGCAGAACTCGCACGCCGAATGCGGACCGATCGTTCGCATCGACGCTCGGGGTGAGGAAGAAGAGGTCACCGACCGGATCGCCGCGACAATTGCCGGTCGCTGGCCCGAAACTTTCGGGTCGATCGTACGGTCTAACCGGTAGCGGGATTCCCAGGGTCGGAGAGAGCATGCGGTCACGGGTCACAGTCGCTGTCGCGGTCCTTGCTGGCGCCTTCGTCAGCGGCGGATGGCTGTTGCAGCGCGGGCTGAACGGCGGCGAAGGGGGCATGGCGTACGCTCGCGCGCGCCTGTTCGACCAGGTGATGACGCACGTGGCGCGGCAGTACGTGGACTCCCTTTCGCAGCAGGAGCTGTTTCAGAAGGCCGTGGAGGGGATGCTCGAGGAGCTGAACGATCCGCATACCCTGTATCTGACGCCGGAACGCTTCGGCCGGCTGACCGAGAGCACCACCGGCACCTATGGCGGTCTCGGCATTCAGATCGACGTGCGCGATGGATGGATCACGGTGATCGCGCCCTTGCCGGGCACGCCGGCGGAGCACGCCGGGATCGCGATGGGGGATCGCATCGTCGCGATTGACGACCGGGCGACGCAGGGGTGGACGAACGACGAGGCGAGCAAGGCGCTGCGCGGCAAGCCGGGCACGCCGGTCGCGCTGACCGTGCAGCGCCCCGGCGTCGAAGAACCGATGCCCTTCCGCCTGACGCGACGCGACATCCACGTGCGAGCGGTGCAGCGCGTCACCATGCTGCGCCCAGGCGTCGGGTATTTCGACGTCAACGTCTTCAGTGAGTCGACCGCGACCGAAATGTCGGAAGCGATCGAACGGCTGCGGCAACAGGGGATGCGCGCGCTCGTCATCGATCTTCGGGGCAATCCTGGCGGCCTGCTGGACGAAGGGGTGAGCACGTCGGATCTCTTTCTCGATCCGGGCCAGTCCATCGTGAGCATGCGTGGGCGCACGCGTTTTTCCACGCGCGAGTACGCGGACCGGGCGGCGCAGCGATGGCCGGAGCTGCCGGTCGTCGTGCTCGTCAACGAAGGCAGCGCAAGCGCGTCCGAGATTCTGGCCGGAGCGCTGCAGGACCACGATCGCGCGGTGATCGTGGGGCGGACGTCGTACGGCAAGGGAAGCGCGCAGAGCCTGTTCGGGATGTCGGGCGGCGGCGCGCTCAAGCTCACGACCGCGCGATGGTACACGCCGCTGGGGCGCAGCATTACGCGCGAAGGCGCGGCTGACCGTGACAACGAGCGGGGAGACGGCGAGGACATCGGCGATGCGCCTAAGGCGGTGCCGATCACCGACCGCGAGACGTTCCGCACGACGGCGGGACGGGTCGTGTATGGCGGCGGCGGTATCACGCCGGACGTGCTCGCCGGCGACACGACGACCCCGCCCGCGGATCTCGCCCTGCAGCGCGCGCTCGGGGCCAAGCTCCCGCAATTTCGCGACGCGCTGACGGACTATGCGCTCGCGCTCAAAGTCGCGCGCGCCGTCGCGACGCCTGACTTCGAGGTGACGACGGCAATGCGCGCCGAGCTGTGGCGCCGCATGCAGGCCCGTGGCATCCGCATGGACCGCGTGATTTACGACGAGGCGGCTGCCCTGGTCACACGCCTGCTGACCTACGAGATCGCGCGGTATGTCTTCGGTGCCGACGCGGAGTTCCGGCGCATCTCCCGCAACGATGCGATCATTGCCGTGGCGCTGCAACTCACGGCCGACAGTCCCGATCGTGCGGAGCTGCTGCGCCGCGCCGCGGAGAAGCATCCCTCGAAGTCGGTCGAGCGCACTCCCGAGTGACGGACCGCGTCTTCATCCTGGGCGCGGGTCGAGCCGGACGCGGGCTTGCCCGCGCCTTGCGCGCGTCGGGGGTGACGTTGGCGGGATTACACGGGCGACGCACCGATGCGGGGGAGGACATCGTAACAGCCGGGCCGCTTCCGGCATCGCTGCGTGACGCAACCGCGATTCTCGTCGCCGTCCGCGACGCGCAGCTGGATCAGGCGCTGGGCGAGTTGCTCGCGGGATCGCTGCCTGACGAGGCGGTCTTCCTGCAGGCCAGCGGGAGCGCGGAGCCGGCCGCGAGCGCGGACGTGCGAACCTCGGGTCACGCGTACGGCACCTTCCATCCGCTGCTCCCGCTTTCCGATCCCGCACGCGCGATGGACCTGTTCCGCGGTGGGTGGGTGGGCGTGGGAGGCGATCCGCCGGCCGCCGCCGCCGCCCGACGGCTCGCGGCGGCGTTAGGCGCTCGCACCATCGAGATACCGGTGGAGTCACGCGCGCGATATCACGCGGCGGCGGTTATGGCGTCGAATTTCCCAACGGTGCTGGCCGCGCTGGCCGAGCGCCTGCTGGCCGAGAGCGGGGTGGACACCGGCGCCGGGCGCGCGGCGGTGCGGTCGCTCATGGCCGCCGCGGTGGGCAACCTGCGCAACACGCCGCCGGAGAAGGCGCTCACCGGCCCCATTGTGCGCGGTGACGTGGAAACCGTTCGCCGCCATCTCGAAGCCCTCGAGGGCGAGCCGAGCACGGCCGCCGTGTACCACTGTATCTCACGGGCGGCGCTGCAGCTGCTGCGGGAAAGCGGCGGGTGGCTGGACGACGAACGCGCCGACGAGATGCAACGAGCGCTGGAACGGGGTACAGGATCGCCTAACGCGAACCCATCGCCGCCTGGTCGAAGACCTTGACGCCCTTGGGCGGCGTGAACGTGAAGTCGCTCCGCTTCACCGTGACATTGAGTGCCAGCGTCAGAATTCGCACCTTGCGCACGAGGCCGCTCGCCTCGGTGATCTCGAACTGGCGCAGCGATCCATCGGAGAGGTCGATCCAGACGGTCGCGATGGTGAACTGCGCCGATTTCCTGGGAACGAGCGTGAGCGCGTGTGTCTTTCGTCCGCTGACCGTTGCGAAGCCGGCGTCGGTGATCGTGTAGCGGGCCTTGGGCGTATCGAAGAACTGTGCGGCGACGTCCACCGTGCCCGAGCCTTCGCTGGCGGCCAGCTTGATGACCTGCCCGGGCGCGCTGCTCGGCGTGTAGATCCACAGCGCGGTGCCGTCGGAGACGATGCGATCACCCTTGGGGTCCGTGAACGTGACGGCGAGTCGCGCCGGCGTGCGTTGCTGGACGACCGTTCCCTTTGCCGTCATGGTACTGCCGGTCAGCGGATTGGACAGCGTCTGCTCGAACGTCGCCCGCGCCGTGCGCATACGGCCGTACGCGGCCACCGCGCGGTCGATCGTTGCGTCGGGTGACTGCGCGGCCAGAGGAGTGGCGGCCAGCAGCGCCGCGCACAGGACGGTCGTGGAAGTTCGCATCGAGCTCTCCGGATGGATCAACGCCGCGCCGGGTGCGCGGCTGTTGACTGCTACCCCGTCGCCAGCGGCGTGGTCCCTGCCGCGAGCTCGATCGACCACCCGTCAGTCGCGAGTGCCACGGCGCCCGCGAAGTGTGCGGCGACCCCCGCGCGGATGTCCACCCGCTCGACAGGTGGATAGAAGTGCGTCAGTGCCAGCAGGCGTGGCAGCGCCCGGGCCGCAAGCGTGCCGCACTGCTCCGGCGTGAGGTGCTGCGGAAGTGCCATGTCCGCCGGCAGCGAGCATTCGGCCAGCAGGACGTCGCAGCCGGCTGCCCACGACGCGAGACCTTCGTCGTACCCGGTATCGCCGGTGTATACAACACGGCGCCCTGCATGCTCCACCGAGTACGCCACACTTTCGTCTGTGTGAGGAACCTTGCGCGCCTCGACGCGGACGCCGTCGCCGAGTTCGATCGCGTCGTCAGGCGCGAGCTCGCGCACCGTCAACGGATATCCGGGCGCGAGCACCCACGCGCCGAACGCCGCGGCCATTCGCTCCAGGAGTGCGGCCGTGCCCGGAGGTCCGATGATCTCCACCGGGGCGACGCGCGGCGGAAGATCCCCGTATCGCCAGGCGAAGATCAGCGGCGCGAGGTCGGCGATGTGGTCGGCGTGAAAATGTGTCAACGCGACATGCGTGATGCTCATCCAACCGAGGTGCAAGGACGCCAGACGATGCACCACGCCGCTGCCGCAGTCCAGCAGCAGCACGACGTTACCGGCCTGCACCAGGTGGCCGGCCCCGACACGCGTCGCCGACGGCGCCGCGGTGCCGGTGCCGACTGTCGTGAGGCGCATCATCGTCCACGAAAGAGTATTCGCTTGACACTGCTGGTGCGCCCGGCGCGAAGCCGCAGGAGATAGACGCCCGGCGGGACGATCGCTCCGGTGTCGGAGCGGCCGTCCCACGAAAAGCGCTCGTCGCAGATGCCGATGCCCGCGGACCGCCCATACCGGCCAGCCGGCAACTGCACGCTCGCGCCCCCAGCGGGATGCAAGGTCCGCACGTGTCCGCCGCGCAGGTCGTACACCTCGAGCTGCACCGGTGACGGGGCGCGCAGGTCGAACCAGATGCACGTAATCGCGGACGCCGTGGACGGGAACGGATTGGGGAAGTTCTGATACAGCAGCGTCAGCGGTGGCGTGTCGTCGCCCGCGACGACGAATGAGGCGCGGCTGTGCGCGATCGCGCTATCCCCATTCGCCAACCGTGCGACGATCGACCAGCGATACGCGGTGTTGGCTTCCAGCGGCGTGGGCAGGGACAAGGCCGAATCCGACAGCGGACCGAACACCAGTGTCGCACCGGAGGCCGGGTTCTGTATCTGCAGCGTGTAACTCCACGGCGCGAGCGGTGCGGCGACCTCTGCACCTCGCCACAGGAACGTCGGCCGCGACGAGACGACGTCGCCCGTGACCGCGTTGGGTTGCAGCAGCACCACCCAGCGCGCGGCCGCGCGCGGACCGACAATAGGCGACACTGCCTGCACGCCGTTCGCCCCGCGCGCGCTGGCGCGCCAGAAAATCGCGGCGCCGTGGGGGAGTGGTCGTGAGAGCACGATGGTCGCGCTGTCGCCGCTGACCGACGTGTCCGTCAACAGCGGTGGCGCGAACATGGAGCCCGCCGAAATCTCGAGGCGCAGGAGGATGGGATGCGCGGATGGAGAAAACCCCACGGCCCGCAGTGAAAAACGGGGCGCGACCTGACGCAGCGTGTCCTCTATGGGCCCGAACACCGATATGGCCGGCTGGGCCCCGAGTCGGGCCGACGGAAGTGCGACGCACACGGCGACGACGCTCAGCGCAGCCAGGGGTGCCCGGCTTCGCCTCATGCCGCGCCGGCGGCGACGTCCACGTCGCTGAGCGCGTTCCCCCTTTCCCGCTCACCATTCCCGGTTGCCCGTAGTGCGACGTCGTCGCTCGCTCGCCCGCGCATGCGCACGCTGACGAGCGAGGAGACGCCCGGCTCCTGCATCGTCACGCCGTACACCGCATCCGCCGCTTCGGTGGTTGTTCTCGGATTGTGCGTAATGACGATGAACTGCGTCTGCGACTTGAACTGGTTCAGCATGCGGACGAAGCGGCCGATGTTCTGGTCGTCCAGCGGAGCGTCCACTTCGTCGAGCAGACAGAAGGGACTGGGCTTGGTGAGAAAGATGCCGAACAGTAGCGACAGCGCTACCAACGCCCGCTCCCCGCTCGACAGGAGATGGATGCGCTGCGTGCGCTTGCCGCGGGGCGAGGCGTGAATCTCGATGTCGCAGTCCAGCGGCGCATGGGGGTCTTCCAGGCGCAGATCGCACTCGCCGCCGCCGAACAGGGTCATGAAGATGTGGCGGAAATTCTCGCGCACCTGCGTAAAGGTCGCGAGGAACAGTTCGCGCGCGGTCAGGTCGATTTCGCGAATCGCCTGTTGCAGCGAGAGCCTCGCGGCGCTGAGGTCGTCACGCTGCGTGGTCAGGAAATCGAATCGCTTGAGCTCCTCCTCGTGCTCCTCGATCGCCAGGGCGTTCACCGGACCGAGCGCATCCACCTGCTGCCGCAGGCTCTCCGCCTCGGCGCGCAGCTCTTCCAGCGGCACGTCGAGCGGCTCCACCGACGTCAGCAGCTCGTCGAGGGGGCGGCGCCACTCCGTTTCCAGGCGCTCGCGAATCGCGGCACGCCGGCCCGACAGTTCGGTGAACCGCAACTCGGCATGATGCATCTCGTCCACCAGCGCGGCAGTCGCGCGGCGCACAGACGCGAGAGCCTCTTCGGCCGCCTCGAGCGCCGCGTTCGTCGCGATCATCGATTGTTCCGCGTCGGCCAGTGATGCCTCGCTCGCGCGCAGCTCTGCCTGACGATCGGCCAGTTGCGTCTGCCACGCCGTCATCTGCTCGGCGAGCTTCTCGTCCGACAGTGAGAGCGACGCGAGCTCGCTGTGGAGATTCGTAAGGCGCGCGTTCGCGGTTCCCACTTCCTCGGCGAGGCGTCGCTCGCGCTCGGCGGCGAGCTGTACACGCGCCTGGTCCTGCGCGTGTGCCACCTGCACCGCGGTCCGCCGCTCGCGTGCATCCTCCTGCGCGCGCTCATCGGCCAGCAGCGACGTCTGCGCCGCGGCGGTCTCCGCATCGGAGGCCGCCACGCCCGATTGCAGTGCGTTGGCCTGTTCGCTCAACGTCGCGACGCGCGCCGTCAGTGTCTCGCGTCGGTCCTGAAGGCGCTGCTGCAGCGCATCCGCGTCGTCCATCTCGCGGCGTGCGCGTTCCAGGCGGCGGCTGAGCTCCTGGCGCTCCTCCTCCGCGCGCCGCGCGTGCTGCTGTGCGACGGCCAAGGCTTCCGCCGCCACGACCGAGGCGGACTCCGCGGATGCGAGTGCGTCACGCTCCGCGTCGGCGCTGGCGGCGGCTGCTCGCCGCTCGATCGCGAGGCTCTCCAGGTCGCCGCGGAGGGCGGATACCTCGGCCCGGCGCCGCAACGGTCCGGGTCCGCCGCTGAGGCCCGGAAGAAAAACCGCGCCGCGCGCGTCCACGAAGGCCGCGCCATCGTCCAGGGCCTCGACGTGGCCGAGCAGGGAGCGCACCCACGCGCGTGCGGGGCCGGCCGCATCCACGCGGTGCGCCAGCGTCGACTCGCCTGGCGCGCTGTCGTCGTCAGGCAGCGAGTCCACCGGGAGGAGAAGCAACGGACCCGGATTGGCCGTCTTGTGCCACTGGCGAATCGCGTGCGCCGCGCTGCGGTCGCGCACGACGATGGCATGCACTGTATTCCCGAGAAAGCGCTCGACCACCAGCGCTGCCGCGGCGTCGGCCGAAATAAAATCGCTCAGCGGACCGAGGATCGTGCCTTCGCCGAACGTGCCTCGCTCCTCGAGCAGGCGCGCCGCGGCCGGGGCGAGGCCCACGCGCTCTCGTTCAAGTGTCTCGAGCGCGTTCAGCTTTCCCTGCAGCGCGGTGAGCGTCTCATCGAGGCGCGCGAGGGACGCCCGGGCGGCGCTGTCCGCGTCACGGCACAGGCGCAGTGCCTCACGCGCGAGAGCCACTTCTCCGTCAGCGATCGCCGCCGCCTCACGGGTGATCGTGCAGCGGTCGTCGGCGGCGGTGATCTCACGTCGGACGCTCGCGACGGCGTCCCCCAGCGCTCCACGCTCGACGTCCAGTGCGGCACGCCGCTCCTCGACTTCGGCGAGCTCGCGTGCGCCGCTCTCGCGATCGAGCTCGAGGCGCTGCTGCTGCTCGCGCGTGTCGCGCAGGCGGCGCAGGGCCCCCTCCACGGCCGCGCGCGCCGCGGCGACCGCCGCACGTGCGGCGTCCTCGTCCGCGAGGCGATGGTGCACGTCCTCCGCTGTCGCGCGCAATGCGACATCGAGCTGGCGGTGTTCCTCGGCGGCAAGCTCGCGCTCCGCGGCGACGCGAGTTCCGTGGCTTTCGCTCTCGCGCTGCTCCTCCTCGGCGCGGGCGCGACGCGCCTGCGCGTTGCGCTGCCGTTCTTCCGCGACGGCCATCTCGCCCTGCAACTGGAGAACACCCTGCTGATGCTGCGCCACCGCGCGCGCGAGCTCCGTGCGAAGCGATTCCGACGCGGCGCGAGCCGAGCTCGCGCCACCGCGCGCCGCGTCCGCCGCCACGAGCCGGGCCTCGCCGTCGGGGATCTGCTCGCGCAGCAACGCAACCCGCTCCTTGAGCCGCGCGAGCTCGTCATGCCATTCGGCCATATCGCGTGTCGCCAGGGTCAGCTCCACGCTGAAGCGGCGCCGGGCGATCTCCTCGGATTTCTCCGCGCGCCTGCGCTGGCGGGCGAGCGCGCGGACCTGGCTTTGCACTTCGGCGATCAGGTCATCCAGGCGAGCCAGGTCCACGGACGTTTCTTCGAGCCGCCGCTCCGTGCTGCGACGACGATCGCGATACAGACCGACGCCCGCGGCCTCTTCAAAGAGTTCGCGGCGCTCGTCGGGGCGATCGGACAGCAGCGCGTCGATCATGCGGCTCTCGATCACGACTCCCGAGTCGGCGCCAAGCCCCGTGCCCCGCATGAGATCGTGGATGTCGCGCAAGCGGCACGCGGACCGATTGAGGAAATAATCGCTCTCCCCGGAACGGGAGAGCCGCCGTGTGATCACGACCTCGTTGAACGCGACGGGCAGGGAGCCATCGCTATTGTCGAAGTACAGTGAGACTTCAGCGACGTTCACGGCACGGCGAGCGGACGAACCCTGGAAAATGACCTCTTCCATCTTCGCTCCGCGGAGCGCGCGTGCGCGTTGTTCGCCAAGCACCCAGCGAACCGCGTCTGACACGTTGGACTTCCCGCAACCGTTCGGACCGACGATGGCAGTCACGCCCGGCTCGAAGACCAGGTTCGTGGAATCGGCAAACGATTTGAAGCCTTGAAGCTCGAGCCTGGTCAGCCGCACTTTAGAATGCTCTCCCGGTTCGGTACGCGAGCACCGCCGTGATCCCCGATGCCCGCAACGACGCGGCCAGCAATTCGCCCTGCTCCGGTGTCTCGAACGCGCCGACGAAGACCGCCGCCCGTCCATTCTCCTGCAGCAGGGCGTACGCCGGCACACCAGCGCGCCGCCATTGCCCCACGACCGTCGTGGCCGAGTCACGCGCAACGCTGTCCTGCAAGCGCATCGCGAGTGGCGTGCGAATCACCCGCCCCCGATCGGACGCCACGATGCCACGCGTCCGAACAGCGCGCAGCAACGAGTCTGCCTGGCTCCGCAGCGCGAATGCTCCGGCGATGACCTTGTACCAACGATCCGCCAGGCTATCCAGCAGGACAGGCGAGTGAGTGGCCGCCGGCAATCCGCTTGCCTTTTCTCGCAGCAACAAGTTAGCACCCTCGACCGTATTCGTCGCGAGCAGCTCGACCGCGAAGGCGGCGGCGCGCGAGGAATCGCCGGGATTCACCGCAGTGCCGGTGCGCAGCGTGTCACGCGAAGGACCGGGCGGACTCGGCGACGGGCGTGCCTGCGCCGCCGGCGTCAGCGCTTCCAGCGTCGCGTCATCCAGCGGCTCCGCAGTCGCACGGCGGCTCCACCACACGGTGCCGTAGCCCAGCGCACCCACCACCAGCACCGCGGCGAGCAGCCAGCGAATGGTCCGCGGTCCGGACTTGGGGGTGGGGGTGGGTTCGGCAACTGGGGGAGCTGCTGACGCCGACGGACGCGGTCCAGGGCGCGTCGCTCGGGCCGTGGCGACGACTCTGAGTCCGCGCGCGGTGGCGTCCGTCGTCACGGCATCGCCAGCCGTGACGACGCCGTCGAGCATCGCCGCCAGCTCCGGGACACCATCGGAGCTCGCCCGAACGACGAGCAGCAGCAGCGCGTCCACTTCGCGAAAGCCCGCGGCGAGGCGGCGCCAGCGGTCGCTGCGGAAGATCTCGGGATCGGCGACCGGCTCCGAACCGCTTGGCATGATGAAGAGATTGCCGCTGGCATCCACCGGGCGCGCGATCTTGTTCAGCGACACGCCATACAGGAAGCTGTCGGTAATGCCGTGGGAGTCGTCGTCACCGAGCAGTGACTGCAGCGGCTCGACCTCGCCGACGAGATCACCGATGGCGACGCGGCGTCGATGTGCCTGCACGCGACCGATGCCGAGCGCGACGTGCGCGGCCACGATCGGATCATCAGCCAGCACGACGAGAGCCGACACGCTCTCCAGCATGGAAGCGAGGCGGCGGCCCTCACTCTCCCAATGGCGCGCATCCGGCGGCGCGTGGGGGTCCGTCAGGGTCGCTCCTCGTACACCCAGAAGTCGCGGCCGGCGGCGCGTCCGATGCGCTCGGCGTCCGCGCGGGTGCGATACGGGCCCAGCACGACGCGATGAATGATCCCGCCGGCTTGCTCGGACGCGATGATGCGCGGACGCTCGCCCGCGACACTGATGGACATCGCGAGATCGCGCGCCTTCTCCTCATCGAGGAGCGCCGCAAAGGACACCATGAAGCCCGTGCCGCGTGTCGGTGTCGCGGCGCGTGGCGGCGCGGGTCGCGTTGGCGCGGGAACGTTCGTGATCTCGCGGTCCTCATCGTCCAGATTGCTGGTATCGGTCCCGCCAACCGCGCCGCTCCAGATGTCAGTGCTGTCCGAGGGCAGCGCACCGGGAGTATCCGCGATTCCTTCGCCAGCGAACGTGACCGGCTCGTCCAGCACCGACGCGCGCGGACGGAAGCCGTTCCAGAAGAACGCATACCACAGATCCTTCGCACCCGACCGTATGATGCGCGCCGGCCGGAGCGTCTCTCCATCCACGAGGCGCACGTCCTCCTCCTCGACGAGCAGGATCGCACCATCCGGGGCCACGAGAGGGAGATCGTTGCGCCACGCGCTGCCGACCGCGCCGACGAGCCGATTGGTCGCGATGGCAATGACCCACGCGGAATCTCCGCTCGCGGGACGCGCGAGGAGATAGCGACCGAGCGGATCCATCCGCAGATCCCTGACGATGCCCGGCAGCTCGACGCGGGTCTCGATGTCGTTGCTGTAGCGATCAATGACGCTGATCTCACGGCTCGAATCGGTCACGACATACAGCCGGTCTCCGCTGGGTGTTGGCGAAAGCGACCGCACGCGTCCCTTGAGGCGAACGCTGGGCACGAGGGTCAGATCCTTGCTCCGCACACCGATCAGGCCGGAGTCCACGGTGAAGTAGACGCGATCACCCACGAGCGTGCGCACGGTGCGCTGCACTTTGGGTAGCGCGATGCTGTCGGTAATGCGCTCGTCAGGCGGCCGCACTCGCCACACGAGTGTTTCGGTGACCGTCTCAGTGAGAATGAGTAGCGACCCATCCGGCTGTGGGATAAGCGAGCGCGGCGCGCGATCCGGCGTGAAGCTCCAGTTTCCGCTCAGCGTCAACCGCGTGACCGTGCCCTTCGCCGTGATGCCGAAGATCGCGGAGCCATCGACCGATGACAGGGCGAGCAGCTTCGTCTTCGTAGCCGTGGACACGCCGCCCAACCGAAGGTCTATCCGCCCCGGCAATCCTTTTGTGTCCACGAAAGCCAGCTGCCCGGCCTCCTCGTCGAACGCGAGCATGCGGTCAATGGGCGGCGCGGCGACCGCGGATCGCCACACTGCCGAATCGAGCTCGGGATACCGGTAGGCGCGCGCGCGACCGCCGGTGCGAGGAACGCGCAGGAGGAGCGGATCGGGTCCGCGGGGCGGAGCGGCGGAGACGGCGCCTTCGGCGGCGGAACGCTCGCGGTCGGAGGGCCCGCACGCGATCAGCACGAGCGCCAACGCAACGAGCGGTCGCACGATCGGAAGCTAGCCGCGAGGACGAGGGTTGGCTATTGGCTGACGCCGATCGGAGTTCGCCGGCACGCTACTGCCGGCCGGTGCACGCCGATAGCCGTCAGCCAATCGCCGCTCCTCAGAAGCTCGGCCCCAGCGACCATGTCCAGAATCCGTCGCCGAGTTTCTGCCCCGGGGTTATCGCGTAGTCCCAGCGTACCATCGCGAAGCCAAAGAGATTGAGCCGCAGCCCCGCTCCGTAGCTCCTCAAGGGGTAGCGCTGATTCAGGAAGTTGTAATCATCGGGACGCTTGAGTGACACATCCTGCCCCGCGCTCCACGCGATGCCGGCGTCGTAGAAGAACAGCCCGTCCAGCGGCGGAAGCGCGATGGGAAGAATGCCCAGCTCAAAGCGTCGAATCAGCGGGAAGCGCAGCTCTGCGTTCGCGATGGCCACCCGGCTGCCGAGGAGCTGCGTCGCACTGCACCCCGAGTTGTTCTCCAGCCGAATCGTGCAGGATTGGTTGAAGCGCTCGCGATCATACCCTCGGATGAACTCGGGGCGCCCGATGTACTTGGGAAACTGTTTCTCATCGCGTCCGACAGAGACGCTGGCCATGGCGCGTGTGGCCACGGTGAGGAAGTTGAACAGAATCGCATCGTAGCGCCGATAGTCTGCCAGGTACTCCACCCAGCGGAACGAGCCAATGTTCGGCTCAATCTGAAAGCGCATCCGGCGCCCCATGATCGGGCCACTGTAGCCGTACAGCGTGTTGTCGGAGACATACGCGACCTGAGGCGTCACAAAGTTGGCGCTGGCTCCGTGGTTGATGCTGTCGATGACGAACTGGCTCGCGGCGCCCGAGCGGGGATCCACCAGACGGCTGATGAACATCGTCGAGCGATCGATGTTGTTGAGTCGCAGTCCGGTCTCGAATCGCGTGAAGCGATTCTGCGGATACATGCCCGTGAAGAATCCCTGCCGGATGATGTAGCGCGAGATCGCCTGTTGCTGAATCAGGGTGCCTTGCGGCCCGGGATCGAGCGACTCGCCGGCGAGGAAATAGTAGGGATCCTGGTACCCGCCGGTGATGTACTGGAAGCGGCGTGCGACGTTCAGATACGCGGCGTACACGCGCGCTTCGGAAATTCGGCCGTTGACTTCGCCGGAAAACGCGAGGCGCTGGTTGCCGAGCAGATCGGCCAGCACGATGGTGGTCCCGCCGAACACCCCGCGCCCGAAGTTGTCCCGGGTGTAGCCGACGGTGGGCCGGGCCACGTATTCGGGCTGGAAGCCTCCACGGTAGCGGGCGTCGGTGAACCGCGACGTATCCGGCAACGCGAGATTGGCACTGTCCAGCAGCGCGGCGACACTCACCGAGCCGTCGCGTACACGCTCTTCCGCCGCGGGAATATTGGCGGAAACGCGAATGCTGTTGCCAGTGCGATAGAACGACGACCGGCCGGGAATCGTGTCGAGTCGTACGGCAGCGGGCGCCGTCGCGCTGTCGCGGGCCGTGTTCCGGCTGGCGATGACCGGTGCGCCGAGGACCGGCCCCTGCCGGAACGGCTCGCGTCGCAGGAGACGGGGACTGTCGATGGACCAGACCGTGTAGTCGCCGTCCTCGAAGTACGTGAACGCAAGACGATCAGCCTTGCGCGCCCACGAGATTGTCGGGCTGTACTCGGTGATCGCGGACACGCCGCCCACGACGTTGGTGAGCTGATAGTGCTCGCGTGTCGCGAGATCGAAGAGGTACAGATTGGCGATGCCGGTGCGGTCGGAGACGAAAGCGAGCGACTGGCCGTCAGGGGCCCACTGCGGATTGAGATTCATCCCCCCCTGACTCGGCAGGACTTCCACGCGATTGGTCTCCAGACTGTACAGCGCGATCTGCCACTTGCTGAAGCGGAGAAGATCGAAGTTGGTCTCCGGTCCGCGATCCGACGCGAAGGCGATCGTCTTTCCGTCCGGCGACCATTGTGGCTGCATGTCACCGTGCCGGTCGCGCGTCAGCTGCTGGAGGCTGCCCCCTTCGCGGTCCACGACGTACAGATCGGTGATCCCGCCCTCGTTGCCGCTGAACACGAGACGGCGTCCGTCGGGTGACCACGCCGGACTCATGACCGCCTCGAGCCCCGTATCAATGCGGCGAATGGTCTTCCGTTTCCGCACGTCGAGGAGGTACAGCACGTCCTTCCCCTTCCGCTGCGCCGTAAACGCGAGGTAGCGCCCGTCGGGGGAGAAGGCGCTCTGCG
>JANNOC010000171.1:0-3315 GCA_031398865.1 Gemmatimonadota bacterium
GGAATGCGTGTCGCGAAAGATCCGGACGATTTCGCACGATCCTTTCAGCTGGCGCGATCCGAGGCGCTGTCGGCCTTCGGCAACGGCGACGTGTACGTCGAGAAGTATCTCGCGCGGCCGCGGCACATCGAGTTCCAGATCATGGGTGACCGGCACGGCAATGTCATCCACCTCGGCGAGCGCGATTGCTCGGTACAGCGGCGGCATCAGAAGCTGATCGAGGAAGCCCCCAGTCCCGCGATGACTCCCGCGCTGCGCAAGGCGATGGGCGACGCCGCGGTGCGCGGCGCGAAGGCGATCAACTACGTGGGCGCGGGCACGATCGAGATGCTGCTCAACGAGGATGGTTCGTTCTACTTCATGGAGATGAACACCCGCATTCAGGTGGAGCATCCGGTCACGGAGATGTTGACCGGGGTGGATCTCGTGAAGGAACAGATTCGCGTCGCGGCGGGCGAAAAACTGTCCGTGCGCGAAATGCCGCCGCTGCGGGGGCACGTGATCGAGTGCCGCGTGAATGCGGAGGATCCCGCGCGCAACTTCCAGCCATCGCCCGGGCACATCACGGTCTTCCATCCGCCTGGCGGGCCTGGCGTGCGACTCGACACGCACGTGTACGCGGGCTATACCGTCCCGCCGTACTACGACTCGCTGCTGGCCAAGCTTATCTGCCAGGGACGTGACCGGCCGGAAGCGCTGCGCCGAATGCAGGTCGCGCTGGAGAGCTTCATCATCGAGGGCGTGACCACAACGGTCCCGTTTCTCGCGCGCGTCATGGGGAACAAGAAGTTCCAGGCGGGTGAAGTAGATACCAAGTTTCTCGAGCGCGAAACCGATCTGATGAAGGAGCCGGCGTAAATGCGCGTGGATGTGTTCTTCGGAATTCAGACGGTGACCGCGGCGGACATCGCCAATCGGGTCGTGGCCGTCATCGATGTGCTGCGCGCCTCCACCTCGATCACGATCGCGCTGGCGAACGACGCCAAGAACGTGATTCCGTTCGACAGTTCGGAGGAGGCCGTCAACCGATCGAAGTCGTTCGAGCGTTCGGAAGTGCGACTGGCGGGGGAGCGGAAGATGCTGGCGATACCCGGCTTCGACCTTGGTAATTCGCCACGCGAGTTCACGCGCGACGCAGTGGAAGGGAAGACGATCCTGATGTCCACCACCAACGGGACGGCCACATTGGCGGGGGTGACGGGGGCGCGCGACGTGCTCGTGGCATCGTACGTGAACTTGTCAGCGGTGCTGGCGATGCTGCGCTCCGCTCTGCGAGGCGGCACCGAGGTGGTGCTGATCTGTGCGGGCAGCGAGCGACAATTCGCGCTCGAGGATGCGGCGTGCGCGGGCCGGTACGCGCGGGCCATCGCGAAGCGCGTGCCCGAGGTGGCGGTGAACGATGGGACGCAGTCGTGCATGCTGCTGGACAAGAAATACGGCGACAACATCCAGCGACTCTTTCAGGATTCCACGCATGGAAAGGCGCTGATCGAAGCGGGGTTCGAGGAGGATCTTCCGGTGTGTGCCGCCGTGGATTCGTACTCCGTCGTGCCGGTCTTTCAGGACCGTCAGATCACCAAGATCGGCCCCGACCGGGGCCGCTGACACCGTGGGCAGCTCCACGCTGCGGCGCGAGATCGCCGGCATCGTTCTCCTGCTTTTCGCGGTCTTTCTGGCGGGAGCGCTGGTGGTTTCGGGTGGCGCCACGGACGCGACGTCGGGGTGTGCCGGCGCGGGCGGCGTGTTCGGGCCGGTTGGCGGATGCCTGCGTCTTTCGCTGCTGTTGACTTTCGGGCTCCCCGCGGCCGCGCTTGTCCCGCTCATCCCCGCGGTGCACGCGCTGCGATTGTTCGGCCGGCTTGCCTCACGCGCCGATCGCTCCTGGCTGATCTTCGTCAGCGGGCTCGTTCTGTTGCTGCCGGTGGGAATCGCGCTCGCGCTTGGTGCGCCGCGCGCGAACCACCCCATGGCAGGGCTGTGGGGGACGTTCGCCGCGTTCTACCTGGATCGCGCGTTTGGTGACGCGGGCGCGTGGATCATTGTCCTTCTGGCGGCCAGCGCCTTGACGGCGGCGACGTTGCGCTGGAATCCGGTGCGTATGCTTGTGGGCCGCGATCACGGCGACGCCAGCGGCGCTAACGGCGGTAGCGGCGACGGGCGCGGCGGGAGCAGGGCGTCGCTGATGGAGCCGACGCCGGAGGAGATGCCGGCGATGGACGCGGCGCTCATGCGCGACGACATGCCGGGGGCGGTGGACGAGGAGAGTGGCTCGGAGGACGACGCGGCGCGAGAGCCCGGCGGTCGCAAGAAGCAGAAACGGAAGAGCAGAGCCGCCGTCTCGACCGATGACGCGGAGCGCATGGCCGCGGAGTTTCATGCGGCGCAGGACGCGGCAGACGACACTGACGAGCTGCCGCCGACCGATCTGCTGACGCCCGCGCCGGCACGGAACGTCGAGGTGGGCAAGCGCGAGCTGGACGCCGCGGGCGCGAAGTTGATGGATGCGTTGCGCACGTTCCGGGTGGACGGCGAGCTGGTGGGGCGCACCACCGGGCCAACCGTGACGCAATTCGAGATCGAGCCTGCGCCCGGGGTAAAGGTGCGGCAGTTCGCCAATCTGGCGAACGATCTGGCGCTCGCCATGCGCGCGCAGAGCATCCGGATCGTCGCGCCGATTCCCGGCAAGGGCGCGGTCGGTGTGGAAGTGCCGAATCCGTCGCCGGAGATCGTCACCTTCCGCGATTTGGTGGAGAGCCGGGAGTATCAGAGCGCGCGCGCCGCGCTGCCGATCGCGTTAGGCAAGGATCTGGAGGGCAAGCCGGTCATCGCCGACCTGGCAAAGATGCCGCATCTGCTCATTGCCGGCGCGACGGGATCGGGCAAGTCGGTGTGCGTGAACACGATCATTACGAGTCTCGTGTACCGGCACACGCCGCGCACGTTGCGCTTCCTGATGGTGGATCCGAAGATGGTGGAGCTGTCCGTGTACAACACGCTCCCGCATCTGCGGAACAAGGTGATCACCAACAACCGCGATGCGGCCGCGGTGCTCAAGTGGGCGCTGCTGGAGATGCAGGAGCGGTACGAGCTGCTCGCGGCGAACGGATGCAGGAACATGCAGGATTTTAATCGCCGGCTCGCCGACGGGGTGCCGCTGAAGTTGCCGAAGCGGCCCGACGTAGCGTTCGAGGAGACCACCTACAAGGGCAGCATCCTTCCGTACATCGTCGTTGTCATCGATGAGATGGCGGATCTCATGATGACGGTGCAGGGGGAGGTTGAGACGCCGATTGCGATGCTGGCGCAGAAAGCCCG
>JANNOC010000180.1:0-1964 GCA_031398865.1 Gemmatimonadota bacterium
GGTCGAGGAGCAGCGTCAGGTCCGGCACCAGTCCCGCGATCGCGAGCCGGTTCGCGGCGCGCACGTCGTTCTCCGGCAAACCACGCCCGGCAATCTGATAGGCGTATGTGGAGAGGAAAAAGCGGTCCATGATCACGGTGCGTCCGTCGGCCAGGGCCGGTCCGATGACGTCGGCCACCAGCTGAGCGCGCGAGGCAATGAACAGCAGCGTCTCCGCCCGTGGTGCCGGATGCACCGCCCCGTCGAGTAGCAGTCCCCGGATGCCTTCGCCGAGTGGCGTGCCGCCTGGCTCCCTGACCGCGATGTGCGCGACGCCAGCATCGGTGAGGCGCTGGGCCAGGCGACGCAGCTGCGTCGACTTGCCGGCGCCCTCCACACCCTCCAGCACGATCAACGAGCCGCGGGACATCGCTATCCGAGGGTGATGATCGAGCTGGTCGCGCCCTTCTTCATCCCCTCCATCATCCAGGCATTCACCTGCATCATGATCTTGTCGAAGTTTTCCTGCGCGACGATGACGCGCTGATACACGGAATTCGTCTGGACTTTCCCGAGCAGCGTGTCCAGTTGCTCCTCCATCTCCTGCGTCGGATGCTCACCGCGCTCGATCATGCGCTGCGCGTCCACCCGGATCTTCTCCATCTGCTGGAGCAGGGTGACCGCGTCCCGGTCTCCCGTCAGCGTCTCGTTGGCACGCTTGACGGCCTGATACTCCGCGCTCTGACCGATCAGCCGCCCCAGCTCCTTCGCCTTCTCCTCGAACATGTGCTCTCCCGTTATGCGGTCTGAAGGAACGCGCGGTCGTTGCGTGTCGCGAGCACGACGCGCTCGCGTCCCGTGAGGTCGAGACGCACGCGGATGTCGCGATACCGCCCATCGCTCGCGGCAAGCTCGGCGACCAGCGCGGCCCGCCGGGAATCTACCTCGAGGGCGAGCAATCCTCCGCGCTCGAGGCGAGCGGCCGCCCCGCGCACGATCGCCGCGGTGGCGCGCATCCCGCCGTCGGCACTGTACAGCGCCACGGGAGGCTCCCAATCGCGGACGCTCGCGGGCAGCGCGGCAGACTCCTCGAAGGCGATGTATGGCGGATTGGCGACGATCACGCGCAGCCCGGCCCCCTCGGGAATCGGCGCGAGCAGCGAGCCGTGGCGCAGCTCCACGGACGCGCGCAACACCGGCGCGAGGCGCCGCACATTGGCCCGCGCGACTTCCAACGCACCCAGCGAGACGTCGGTAGCGATCACGTGGTCGAACCAACCCTCCTGCGCCAGCGCCAGCGCGATCGCACCCGACCCCGTGCCGATGTCCGCGGCGATGCCCCCTTTCGCGAGCTCCCCGCCGCACCGGCCCAGCACCTCCTCCACGAGCACCTCCGTTTCCTGTCGCGGAATCAGCACGCGGGAATCGACGTCCAGGACCAGATGCCGGAATGGCGCGCATCCGACCGCGTACGCGAACGGCACGCCCCGCGCGCGCGCTGTCGCGACCGCCCGCACGCGGGACTGTGTCTCGGCACTGACGCACGCATCCGCGTTCGCCGATGGCCAGAGGCGCGCGACGCCGAGCACGGCCGCGAGCAGGTCGCGGGCCTCGCGCGGCGCGGCGCTGATGCCCGCGAGCGCGAGCATCCGCGCGAGTTCCGCGACGATGGCCTCGACGGTGTACGCGCCGGGGACAGGCTGCGGCTCACGCACCACCCAGCCGCTCCTCCACGTCCGCAAGGCTGAGCGCTTCCACCAGTGCCGCGATTTCGCCGTCCAGCACGCGATTGACTTCATGCAGCGTAAAGCCGATCCGGTGGTCGGTCACCCGACTCTGGGGAAAGTTGTAGGTGCGAATTTTCGCGGAGCGGTCGCCCGTGCCGACCTGCGTCTTCCGCATGCGGGAGCGCTCCGCCTCCTGCTCCGCGATGCGGGCGTCCAGCAGTCGCGCGCGCAGCACTTCCATCGCCTTGAGCTTGTTCT
>JANNOC010000186.1:0-3372 GCA_031398865.1 Gemmatimonadota bacterium
CAGCGTCATCCAGGCCACGAAGCAATGACAGCGTCGCTGCACGCACGCTCTCCAGCTCCGCGACGAGATCGCTCAGCGTCCGCGCCTCGAAACGTGCCGCCGCGACGTAGTCATCCTGCTCGAAGCCGGGGAGCGGCGTGGGATCCGCGCGTGCGATCCGCAACGCACGATATGCCATGATGCGCTCCGTGTCGCACACATGGCCGACCACTTCTCGGATGCTCCATTTCCCCGGCGCATACCGATGCCCCGCCAGGGCTTCCCCCGCGGAGCGCAGCAGCGCGGCGGTGTCGGTGATCTGCGCCGCGAGTAACTCGAGGACGTTTCCTTCCGGCACGTGGGCGACGTAGCCCGAGTAGTAGGGCGCGTACTCGGATGTGTCGGGACGCTCGGAGAGGGCGGACGGCATGGGCGGCTGCCTGCGAACTGTCGGCTATCGGCTGTCGGCTGACAGGGGAAAGCTACAGCCGGCAGGCGGGAGCCGACAGCCGTGGTTCGTGACCTGCCACACATACCGGATCTCCCGCTCCGCCTACCTTTCGGACATGCGAGTTTTCGTGACGGGAGCTGCCAGCCCACTGGGCCGCGCCGTTGTGTCCGCGCTCGCCAAAGGCGACCATCGGGTGGTGGGGCTGGTCCGACGCTTGTCCGGCGTCGCGCAAATGCGCAATCTCGGCGCGGAGCCGGTGATGGGCGACGTGCGCCGCTCGGAGGAACTCGTCAAGGCGATGGCGGGGGTGGACACCGTGTACCACCTCGCCAGCTTCTTCGACTTCTGGACGCGGCACCCCGGGGCGTTCGACGCCGTCAACGTCGGCGGGACGAAGAACATCATCGCCGCCGCCATCGTTGCGAAAGCTCGCCGCGTGGTCGTCTGCTCCTCCGCGCTCACCATCGGTGCCCCGTCCGGCGAGGTGGGCGACGAGTTCTCGCGGCATCGGGGATTCACCGAGAGTGACTTCGAGCGTTCCAAGCTGGCCGCGGAGCGGTTGGCGCTCAGGCTGCGGGGCAAGGGCATCGAAATTGTGGTGGTGAATCCTTCCCTGGTGATCGCGCCGGTGGATCCGGGATGGACGGGACGCATGATCGCCCGCCGGGTGGCCGGCAAACGCCAGTTCGCGGGCAGAGCGCCGTTAGGCTGGATCTATGTGGACGACGCCGCAAAGGGCATCGTTCGCGCGGGCGAGCTGGGCACCGACGGCGATCGCTATGTGCTCAATGGCGAGACGCTCTCCTCCGCGACCTTCCTTCGCCGCGTCGCATCCGCAGCGCGTTCGGACCCGCCGACAGTGCTTCCCCGCACGGCGCTGCTCGGCATCGGCGCCGCGGCGAGCGGGCTGGCCCGCGCATCGGGCCACCGCCCGATTCTCGCGCTGCCGGAAGCCAGGTTTCTGGGACGGGGCTTCCAGGTGGATGGACGGCATGGCGCGGAACGATTGGGGCTCGCGTATACGCCGATGACCGGTTATCTCCAGCACGTAGTGGACAGCTACCGGCAGGCACTCACGCGCTTCACCCGTCCTCGTTAGGTGGGCCCATGGCAGTCGTGAAGCTGAAAGTGTACAACAGCATGGCGGATAGGGGCGACCCGTGCGCGGCCTGCACGGCGCTCGACGGAACCGAGTTACCGGCAGAGGACGACTCGATCGCGCTCCCGAACCCCGCGTGCTCCTGCGACGGAGGCTGCGCCTGCTACTACACGTGGATGAGCCGGGTACAGGGAGGCGTCACCGCGGAAGAGCTCGCGCGGCCCACCAAGCGGCTCTGCTGACGACTGGCGATCTCAGGCTCCTTCACTCGCGGCGATGCGGTCGGCGCTCTCACAGTAGTCACTCAACTCATCGGCCGACGCCGTCTCCCATCCTTCGGGGATGGGGCTCAGTCGTCGCTTTTCCTTGCCCGACGCGAAGGTCAGCCACCCCTGCTCCCTTCCTGTCGCGAACGGCCGGTACGGCACGTCCGACTCGGCCTTGTTCAA
This sequence comes from Gemmatimonadota bacterium, assembly GCA_031398865.1. GTDB lineage: Bacteria > Gemmatimonadota > Gemmatimonadetes > Gemmatimonadales > Gemmatimonadaceae > JANNOC01. The sequence goes on from JANNOC010000186.1 coordinate 1,979, forward strand.
GCGATCGCTGCCCATGCCCCGAGCCCGGAGACTGGCGCCGAGCTTGGGAATCGTGTTCCATACCTGCCAGTCTCGTCCGTCGCGATCTGTGAAGTCTCGGAGAGCCACTGCGCTGATCCCTTAGCGCCGAGAGCCTTTTGATGCGCTCTTGCGGCCGGCTTTCTTTCGTGCGCCGGTCTTGCCGCGCGCGCTGCTCCGGGACGCACCGCCGGACTTTGCTTTCCGACCGGCACCTTTGGCCATCTCTTCGCGCCACGCTCGCGCCGCTCGCAGCGCCTTGCTCTGCCCGCCGTGCGACACATCGCCGAAGAAAGCACTGAGCTTCGGGCGCCACCCTTTGGTCGTCTTGCGATAACCCAATCGCACGAAATACCCGTGTGTCCTGGTCGCGGCTTGATCAATGCGGCTGATGCCTGGGCCAGCGCTGCGCGTTGCCGTCCTTTTCCTCGTCGCCATTCTACCTCCGTCGAGCCGCATCGTGATGTCGAACCACTCGCCTCGGCGAGTGCCGGGATTGGAGTATACTAATGCTCGCTTCCCTCACGCGAAAGCAGCCCGCATAACGCGAACCACAGACATCTGAATCGGGAACGCGGACGGGCGGGCGAAGGGCATGGGGAAGGACGAGGTGCCAGTCGTTAGTCGGCAGTCGGTCTGGCGGCCAGGGGCGCGAGCGCGGGCGCGTCGCATGTGTCCGTCACGCGTCTCCCTCGCGCTTGTCGGAACGGCGGCGATGGGCGATCCTTCCCCCCGATGCTGGTCTCTCTTTCCCGAAGCTACGCCGCGCGCGCCGGCGCACCCGTGATCGCCGAGGTGGATCCGGCGATCTTTACCCATCGCTATTTCGCCGCGTGCCTGGCCTGCGGATTCTGTCGCGACGCCTGCTGCTCGCACGGCGTGGACGTGGACGCGCCGACCGCGAGCCGCATTCTCGCCGAACGCGAGGCGCTCGTGGCCTTCGGGGTCCCCGAGGTCGAGTGGTTCGGACCTAAACAGGACGACGACGACATGCCCGGCGCGGCGTCGACGCGCACGCGTGTGCTCGACGGCGCCTGCGTCTTCCACAACCCCAGGGGGCGTGGATGTCTGCTGCACGCATACGCGGTAGCCGTTGGCCGCGACTACCACGAGCTCAAGCCGGTCGTCAGCGCACTTTTCCCGATCACGTTCGGCGATGGCGTGCTGTGGCTGTCGGACGAGCTCGAGGACGGCGCACTCGTCTGTGGCGGTCGCGGCCCGACGGCGTACGAAGGAGTGCGTGACGAGTTGGCGTGGTATTTCGGCGACGATCTGGTGGCGGAGCTCGACATGCTCGCTCGGAGAACGAACCGTACTCCGGATGCCTAGCGCTCCGACGCGTCGCCTGCGGCGAGCGCGCGCAGCTCGTCTCCGGT
>JANNOC010000191.1:0-2076 GCA_031398865.1 Gemmatimonadota bacterium
CTTGGGAACTTCCACCACGAATCCGTCGTCCCATCGCAAGTCGTGCGGCAAGTCCAACGACGGGCTGCGTGTCGCGCCGTCTGGATGCTGTCGGCATTCTTCGGACTTGAGTCGCTCGCAATGGATTTCGCTGGCTGTGTCAGCCCGTCCGGTGCACGTTACGCACCACCCAAAGGACGCGGGAGACGAGTCTCCTAAACCCAATGCTCGCAAGAGCGCCCAAACCGGCCACATCTCCTGAAAGCCGGTGGCCGCAAGGCCGGGAGATTCAAGTCAGCGGTCGGCGTCGTGTCGCTGGATACCAGGCGATACGGCGAGCAGGACCGCAACCCTGCTGCAACGGTAGTCATTGTGTTGATTGGCAGCATGTCGTAGGTGTCAGCCCCCGACTCAACGAGTCGAGCTGATCTGCGCCAATGCTTGTGTGGTTGCTCTTCTTGCTGCAACTGTCTGTGCCAGCGCCCCGTCACTACCCGGCGTCAGCCGGTAGTGACGGGGCGCAGAATGCTCCAGCCGTCAATGATTTAACCCCGGCTGGCGCACGTGATGGTCCCACGTGATGAGGTCCCTGACCCATCGTCGTCATAGGGCTGCTCGATTTGGTCCCAATGAGTCCGCACTCCGCGGCCTCTGATTACCGACACGCCGAAGAGGCGTCCCTCGAGCCCTGGGTCAATGGCTCATCTCGATGATGCGGCTTCCAACAGGAAGCGACATCGACGCCAATAACCGCCTGCCGCGGTGGTAAGCAGCAAAGACAACGGCACAAATCGGGAGTGGTGTCCCGAGTCCCTTGTGGTTCTCGACTCGTCTAGGCGATCGGGACGGACAGAAACACTAACCAGACAGGTAGTACACACCAGCACGGCGATAGCGACAGCAATCATCAACAATGCTCAGGAGGTGCTGATAGGGGGCATCATCGAATCATCGATTCCAGCGACCCAGGCTCATGCGGTGAGGCTGACGGTCAATACCATTGCTGCGCGGGCACGGCAGCGCCCGCTCTCCTACAATATGCGGAGTGCCTCGCTGCGGCCTTGTCCGCCGGAGGCTGAGGGTCAACATGCGATTCCTGCACTGCGCCGACATCCACCTCGACAGCCCGCTGCGCGGGTTGGAGCGCTACGAAGGCGCACCGGTAGACGAGGTGCGGGCCGCGCCTCGTCGCGCCCTTGAGAACCTCACCGAGTTTGCGGTACGCGAGCGAGTTGATTTCGTGGTCATCGCCGGAGACCTCTACGACGGCGACTGGCCGAACTTCAACACGGGGCTGTTTTTCGCCCGGCAAATGACCCGACTCGGGGAGTCGGGGATCCCGGTGTTCGTATTGCGCGGCAATCACGACGCGGAGAGCAGGATCACGCGCAGTTTGCGCCTGCCCGCGAATGTGCGTCAGTTTGATGCCAAACGCCCGCAGACGTTACGCGACGATAACCTGGGTCTCGCGGTGCACGGGCAGAGTTTCGCCACCGCGGCGGTCGTGGACGATCTCGCCGCCGGGTATCCAAGTGCGCTGTCCGGTTTGGTCAATATCGGTGTGCTGCACACGGCGCTCACCGGGCGTGACGGCCATGAGCCTTACGCGCCAACAAACATAGACGTACTGCGAGGCAAGGGTTACCACTACTGGGCGCTCGGTCACGTACACGCGCGGGAGATTGTCTCGACCGAACCGTGGGTCGTGTTTCCGGGCAATCTGCAGGGCCGCCACATTCGTGAGCAGGGCGCCAAAGGTGCCGAGTTGGTGACGATCGAGGACGGAGCGGTCACAGCCGAGTCTGTTGCCTTCGACGTGCTGCGCTGGGCCGGCATTGAGCTCGATATCGGGGGCGTGCCGGACCTGGACGCACTGCTCGATCTCGCGGCGGTGCGACTGCGTACGGAGTTGCAGACCGTCGACGGCCGGGCACTCGCGGTGAGGGTACGCGTCAGCGGCGCCGGGGATCTGCACCAGACACTAGCGGCGCGGCCCGATATCCTGCAAGCCGAACTCCGGCGTACTGCGCTGGAACTGTCGGGCGGGCAGATCTGGTTGGAGAAGATTCAACTCGAAGCGAGGCCGGCGCTGGATTT
>JANNOC010000303.1:0-2537 GCA_031398865.1 Gemmatimonadota bacterium
CAACGCACCAGCACCGCGTGCTCAATTGAACAGCGCCCGTGTCGACCGCAGGGGTGCCTGCCGTGAGCGAACGCGGCGACGCGGCGGGGTAGCCGCGTCGATGCGCGAGTCGAACGGTGCTAAACGACACACAACAAAGCCTGTCCCGCCGAAGCGCGTTGACGCGAAGGCGGACGGTCATCACAATGCCTGCATGGGAATTTCCAAAGCGGCGGCGATGATCGCGGAGAGGCAAGCGGCACAGAAGATTCAGGCGGAAGCCGCGCGGGCGCGGGAGGCCGGCAAGGCGGCGGCCGAGACGATGCGCGCGAGCCGGGGAGCGGTGGATGCGCCGGGGAAGCGGCATCGGAAGCCGCCGCCGCAGGAGCCGATCAACAAGCGGATGGGCGAGCCGGTGGGGAAGAAGATGGGTCAGAAGAACTTCAAGATGGGCACCGGCCGCGGCCGAGGCTAATCACAGGAGCACCCATTACCCTCGTCCCCCTCCTGTCTTCGCGATGGTCCCGATGCCGCAGGACCCGCGCACTTCGAGCAGATTTGGGAGGCCGCTTGCCGACTGCGGGGCCTGGATGACGTGCGCCCTAGCCCGCCTTGCGCTTCGCGCCCCGTCGGCGCTCCGTCATGAATGAGCGAAGCACGGCGTTGATCCGCGACTGATAGCGCGGGCCTTGCGCTTTGAACCAGCTGAGCACATCCTCGTCCACGCGCAGGGAAATCGGTTGTTTGGCCACGGGTTCCACCACGATGGCCCCATCCCAGAAACGATCGGGCAGGTCCGCCAGTTCCGGTGGCGAGCTGGCCATGATCTCGCGATCCGTGAGGCGGCGTAGGCGGCTGACGTCCGCACGGCCTCTCCGGGCCGGGCTAGTCTTCACGCGTGGATTGCTCGTAGATCGTGCGCTCATGGCGGCTACTCACTCTCGCTGAAATGATTCGTCTCTCGACCACTCCGTCGGCGCCGGCACGGTCGGTATACACGACCGTGAGAACGATGCCCGCCGCCCCGCCCAGCGCCACGATGCGGCGTTCGCCGTAGTCGCGACGCGCATCGACCTGCTCCACGGTGCGACGCTCGAAGATCCGCGACGCGAAGGCGAAGTCGACCCCCCGTTCGCGCAGGTTCCGCGCGCTCTTTCGCGGATCCCAGACGAAGCGTATCTTGGGATTATACATTTGTATATACAGGCGATCCAGTGAGGATCTCCCGCGCCCTGAAGAGGTGCATGGCGCGTGCCTTGCCGGCGGGGCTCGATTGTCGCGTAATTCCAGAGGGCGCCGGTCAGCGCGTGGCAGAATCTGCATTCCGTGCGGCCGAATGTTGCTGCAGAACCTGCGCTGCCCGCGGTTCGAATGAACCTCTTAACTCCTGGACCGCTGAACCGCTGGGCTCCCGACCCAGCTATTCCGGGCTATCGGCCCACGACCTGGCCATCTGGACGAACTCGACTTCAAACTCAGGCCAGTCGTGCAAGGTGGCCGGGTCGAAGTCCGCGCCGTTCGGCCAGATGAGCGTGTAGCCCTCCGGACTGATTGAAACCGCGTTGAACATGGTCAGGTCCTTCAGCGGGCCGAAGAGCTGTCCTTCAAGGACCGGCAGGAAATTGATGCGGCGCACGACGCCGTCTTCGAAGCCAATCTCGAGCTCATGGGGCCCGACGATGGCGAACGACACAACGCGGTGCATTGGGTGCTGCATCATGATCCTGACTTACGTTAGTGGGTCGATCTTGACGGGTGGTTGACCGGAATGCAAGAGGGTCCAGTCCTCGAGCAGCTCCGCCCGGTGGAGCTCCGCCCAGGCCTCGACCAGGCGCCGTTGCGGAATGGGCAGCCCACCGCCGAGCAATTCAAGTGTGTCGATCGCAAAAGCAGCGGCTTGATCCTGGTAGATGGCGTGGAAATGCGGACGATGGTGGCGCGCGCCGGGCTCAGCGAACATGCGAATGACAATTCCGTAGAAACGAGAGATCTCGGGCATACCGAGAAGAGGTGCGAAGCGCATGCCGCCGAACTGCGAGCGATTTCGCGCGTGTTCTTTCGCCTAGGTCATCCGACTGGTCGCAATTGTTTCGACGCGGTTGGCGCTTCGATGCGGCAATTCCTGCAACAGCTCTAAGCCGTCGCCACCTTCGCACCTCGGAAACAATCCGCCGGCATAGGCCGTCGCAACTTCCACACGAACGCGATCGGCCGGTCGCCCTTGTGGGACTCGTGATCCACCGCGCCCAGGAATGTGTAGGGCACCGTGAGGCCGTCCTGCTTCTTCCGTGCGCGGACGAACAACAAGATGTTCCCGCCAAGCTCACGATGCCGGATGTATCGCTGGCCGGTTGGCGACTGCTGTGTCGTGGTCGACTGCGATTCCCAATGAAACAGCGTGGGCGAGATGGCGTAGTCCTTGTAGAGCGTTGACGGCGAGTAATCGCGCTCGGATTTCTCGAGCGTCACGAAGCAGAGGTCCGAGTTCGTCCCCTGATCGCGGTAGGTGCCCTCGCGATGCTGATAGAACTGCCCTGGGGTGATGCGGCCGAACGCCG
>JANNOC010000305.1:0-4322 GCA_031398865.1 Gemmatimonadota bacterium
TGGCATCAGCGCGTCCCGAAGTGCTGGATTGGATGGACCGGGTTATCGCGATGGGCGGGATACCGGCGGTTCGGATGATGGTTCGGAAGTTTGCCATAGCGCCGGAAGTGTCGGAAGAAATCCGCCTTGAAGGTCTCCGCCTGCTCACGGACACCTCGGATACGCGCTGCCTCGAACGCGAAGCCTTTCTGGAATCGCTCAGTGTAGAAGAGTTCCGAGAAGGGAACGCCGCTCTGCCCGATGCGCGTCTGCTGGCGAAGGTGTGACCCCGCCCCTCACTGTCGGTCGCCTCATCGAGCAGCTGGGCGCCACGCTGGAGCTCGAGCCGCAGGCGGACGAGCGCGGCCTCGAACGTCACATCACCAGCGCCGAGACGTCCAGTCCCGGACTGGTGCTCGCGGGATTCGTGGATCGCTTTCCCGCCCAGCGCATACAGGTCCTGGGCGAAACGGAGATCACCTATCTGTCATCGTTAGGCGACGCCGAGCGCGTGCGCATCTTGCGGCTGCTCTTCTCCTTCCCGATTCCGTGCGTGTTCGTTTCCAAGGGACTGCGCTATCCTGGGGGGATGCAGGAAGCGGCGGCCGAAGCGGGGGTCGCGCTCATTCGCTCCACACTCAAGACGGCGGAGTTGTACAAGCGCCTCAAGCCCGCGCTCGAGAGCGAGTTCGCGCCGACCGCGACACTGCACGGCTCGCTCGCGGACGTCTTCGGCGTGGGCCTTCTGTTCGTGGGGCAGAGCGGCATTGGCAAATCGGAGTGCGTGCTGGATCTCGTGGAGCGCGGCCACCGACTGGTCGCGGACGATCTGGTCATCACGACGCGCCGTGGCCAGGGCGTGCTCATCGGCCGCGGCCACGAGATGCAGCGGCACTTCATGGAAATTCGCGGCGTCGGGCTGGTCGACATACCGGCCATTTTCGGCATTCGCGCCGTGCGGCAGCAGAAGCGCATCGAGGTCGTCGTGCAGCTGGAAGAGTGGAACCAGGTCGGCGTCGTCGAGCGCACGGGACTCGACCGGGAGACGACGCAGATTCTCGAGGTGGAGATTCCCAAGATTCGCGTGCCGCTCAATCCTGGGAAGAACATCACCGTGATCTCGGAAGTGATCGCCATGAATCATCTCCTGAAGTACAGCGGCGTGGATGCCGCGGAAGCGTTCAACGAGCAGCTCATCGGCAGGATGCGACAGGCGACGGAAGCACGTGTGCCGATGGCCGGCGTGCGACAATATCTGCAGGATGACGATGAGTGAGGGAGCTGCGCGAGCGCTTGTCGCCGGTCATGGTGATTTCGCGGCGGGAATGGTGTCCGCCGTCGAGCAGATCACCGGCCGGGGCGACGTCTTCCTTGCGGTGAGCAATCGTGCGCTCGGCGCCGATGACATCGAGCGCGTTCTTCGCGAGCAGCTCGACGCGACGGGTGCGACGATGATCTTCACGGACCTGCCGGCCGGGAGCTGTACGATCGCCGCGCGGCGATTGTTGCGCACGCGCCGGGAGCTCGTGCTGCTGACCGGCACCAGCCTCGCGAGCCTGCTCGATTTCGTCTTCCACGTGGATCTGCCTGTCACGGACGCCGCACGTCACGCGGCAGAAAAGGCCCGCTCCGCCGTTCTCGTTCTCGGCGGAGGAGGACAGATCAGTGGCGATTGAGCTCTTTCGCATTGACGACCGGCTGATCCACGGGCAGGTGGTCGTGGGGTGGGGGCAGCCGATGGATCTGGGCTTCGTGGTATTGGTGGACGACGAGGTCGCGGGGAGTGACTGGGAGCAGGAGCTGTATCGCATGGGCGTGCCACCCACCATGGATGTCTACTTTCATTCGGTGACAGACGCGGCCGGCGCGCTTCCGCGCTATCAGGCGGATCCGCGCCCCGGCGTTCTGCTCACCGGCGACATCGAAACGATGTGCCAGCTCGTCGACGGGGCGCGCGCGGCCGGGACGCCGATCACCGTCGTCAATCTTGGCGGCATCCATCACCGCGCGGGACGGACACAGCATCTGCGCTACATCTTCCTCGCACCGGCCGAATCCGCGGAGTTGCGAGCGCTGGCGGCACGCGGCGTCGCCATATCAGCGCAGGACGTGCCCGCCGCGCGACCGATGCCGCTCGAGGACGTGCTCGCGGCACGAGGAGATGCGTGACACCGGGCGAGCTCATCGCGTTTGCGGCGCTCGGAGGCGTCCTCGGCCTGGACGTGGTGAGTTTCCCACAGGCCATGTGGTCGCGGCCGATCGTCGCGGCGACGCTCGGTGGCGCACTCGCGGGTGATGTGGCGTCGGGCCTCCTGATCGGAGCGACCCTGGAGCTGATCGCGCTCGAGACGCTGCCGTTCGGTGCGTCGCGCTACCCCGAGTGGGGCTCGGCGTCGGTCGTCGGCGGGGTGCTCGCGGCGGGGCAGGCGCAGGGCGCCGGGACATTGACGCTCGCGGTGCTGGGCGCGCTCGCGACCGCGTCGGTGGGCGGATGGACAATGGTGATGCTCCGGCGGCTCAACGCTCGCTGGGCGCGCAACACGCTGCCGGCACGCGAGGCGGGAGAGCGCGGTGCCGTGATCGGCGTGCAGATGGCGGGCATCGCCGCCGATCTGGTGCGCGGCATGCTGCTCACCGCGCTGGCGCTCGCGGCGCTGACCCCGATCGCGCGTGCGGCGGTGGCCACGTGGGGGGTGGACGCGCGCCTGTCGCGCGCGGTCGTAGTCGGATTGGCGTTGACGGTGGCACTGGGTGCCGTGTGGAAGATCTTTCACTCGACGCGCGGCGCGCTGTGGTTCTTCGGCGCGGGCCTGCTGCTCGCCGTCGCGGTGCTCGCGTGACGGACGTTCGTGAGACCCTGCCGCCAACGGGCTCGGTCGCGCCGCGCGCCCTTCCGCTGCGTACTCGCATTGCGCTGTTCACCCGCTTGCTTGCCATCCAGGGCGCGTGGAACTACGAGATTCTTCTGGGCAACGGCATTGGCTACTGTGTCGAGCCGGCCCTCCGCCTACTTCCCGGCGGTGTGGGAGGGAGGCGCTATCGTCAGGCACTCGCGCGCCAATCGCGGTATTTCAACGCGCACCCGTATTTGGCGGCGATCGCTGTCGGCGCGCTCGCACGCGTGGAGTTGGACGAGTTGCCGCCGAACAGGATCGAGCGTTTTCGCACCGCCCTGTGTGGGCCGCTCGGCAGCGTCGGCGATCGGCTCGTCTGGGCCGGGTGGCTCCCATTCTGTTCTCTGCTCGCACTGGTCGCCTTCGGAATGGGAGTCGGCGCCACTGGCGTGCTCCTGCTCTTTCTCGGATTGTACAATGCCGGGCATCTGGCGTTGCGCGCGTGGGGGCTGCGAGTCGGCTGGCGTCATGGAATGAACGTGGCGACCGCGCTCGGCACGCCGGTGTTGCGGTACGGCCCGGAGCACATCGCACGCGCCGCGGCGTTCGTTGCGGGCATCGGGCTTCCGCTCGCGCTGTATCGGATCATCGGCCCCGGACGCGCGCTCCTCGGCGGAGTCCTCGTGGCGGTGGCGATTGGCGGTTTTGTGCTCGCGCGGCTGCACGGTCGCGCGGAGGGATGGCGGATCGCGTTTGGGGTTCTCGCCGCGTTTGTCCTCGTCTCGGTGGCCCGCTGATGCCAGAACGCAACGTCCAGATCGTCAACCGCAACGGTCTCCACGCGCGTCCCGCGGCGGAGATCGTCAAGGCGGCGGCGAAGTTCAAGAGTGAGATCACCCTGGTGCGTGATGACCTGGAGGTAAACGGCAAGAGCATCATGGGCGTGATGATGCTCGCGGCCGAGTGTGGGTCGACGCTGATACTGCGTGCGTCCGGACCCGACGAGAGCGCCGCACTGGATGCACTCGCGACGCTGATCGCCGGCAAGTTCGGGGAGGTGTAGTGGAGAACGCCCTGCGCGGGATGCCGGCGTCGCCGGGGATCGTGGTCGGTCCCGTGCACCTGCTGCGCTGTGAGGTCCCCGATGTCCCGCATCGCACCGTGCCGGACGAGGCGGTCCCCGCTGAAATCGAGCGCTTTCACTCGGCGCTGGAGCGTGCGAAGGAGCGCCTGTTGCATGTCCGTACGCGCGCCGAGGGGCATGTCGGCTCGAAGGAAGCGGAGATCTTCGATGCGCAGCTGTTGATTCTCGAGGACGCCACGCTCACGGGCGAGGTCGAGGAGTTCGTGCGGGAGAATCGCAGCGCGGAGCACGCCTTCGACGTCGTCATGCTGGAGTGGCGCCGGCGCTTCGCGCGGCACACGCATGCCATGATGCGGGAAAAAGTCAGCGATCTCACGGACGTCCATATCCGCGTGCTGTCCATCCTGCTGGGCTTGCCCGACCAC
>JANNOC010000325.1:0-1711 GCA_031398865.1 Gemmatimonadota bacterium
GGTCGAGCCGAAATCGCTGTAGTTCTCCGCACGACCCGCCACCGCGACGAGCAAGCGCTGGATGGGGGTCGCTTCCAGATCGATGTACGCCCCAACGTTCGTGCGCGACTCGTCGGCCTCGTCACTTGGCCTGAACCCGGGAAAGACCTGCGCGAACGGCGGCGCGCGATTCCCGGCATTTCGCCCGTCGAGAATGCGCACCGTGCCTTCCGCAAACGAGTTCGGATCGCCGCGTTCCAGCTGGAAGTTCTCGCGCCGGAGTTCAGCACCGACGGCGACGTTCAGTGGTCCAACAACCGTCGCCGAGAACGGCCTGACGAAATCCAGATTGAGCGTCCCCTGGTTGTATCGCAACGCACCCGCGTAGAAGCTTTGCGGACTCGCGAGGCCCTGGGAGACGTTGGCACTCTGCAGAACGGAGAACTCGAAGGAGTTGCCGCCATACACGCCGCCGAGATCCCACCCCCAGCCACGGAAATTTCCTTTGACACCCAGCGAACCTGCGAGATCCTTGATGTCGCTGCCGATGAGCGGCAGGAACCCGTTCGGGTAGAAGGCGCGTATCGTACGGTCGTCCAACGACCGCCGGAAGAATCCGGCCGCGAGTCCGTCGCGCATCCCGTAGCCCCCGGATCCATACAGCCTCACTCCCGGCTGAAGCGGCAACTCGCTGTTCAGGAAGAAGGTCCAGTCCCGCGACTCGGAGTCTCCTTGCCAACTCTGGCGGACGCTCTCGTCGTAGATAGATGTGCCGAACGGTATTTCGTTGCACGGCGCAAGTGACCTAATGTCGCATTGCACGGTCGTGTCCGCGCGGGCCCGGTTCGTCCGGTTCCGGTCCCTGAATTCGCCCGACAAGTGGAAAAAGCCGTCCCCCATGATGACGCGCCCAAAGTTGCCGTCCACCTGTACTTGCTCGCCATCCTTGTATTCCGTCGCACCGTCCGGATGGCTCCGCGCCTGCCCGACCGTGGTGGACAGGGACGTCTGGTCCCCGGACTTCAGAATGATGTTGATGACGCCGGCGATCGCGTCCGAGCCGTACTGCGACGCGGCGCCATCTCTGAGCACTTCGATGCGCTCAATCGCGCTGACGGGAATCGCGTTCAGATCCACGCTCGACGACCCACGGCCGACAGACTGGTTCACGTGCACCAGCGCCGTGTTGTGTCGCCGCTTGCCATTGATCAACACCAGCGCCTGATCGGGGCCAAGACCACGCAGCGTCGCTGGGCGGACGTGATCCGTTCCGTCGTTCACGGACGGGCGCGGAAAGTTGAGCGAGGGCGCCAACCTTTGGAGAACCTGGCTCGTCTCGGTCAACCCCGTGGACCTGATGTCTTCCGACGTCAGGACGTCAATCGGCGCGGGCGCCTCGAGCACGGTGCGGTCTGTCGCGCGCGTGCCCGTCACGATGACCTGATCGAGATTGATCGTGGCGCGGGCGAGCACGAAGTTCACTGTGGCGGTCTGTCCGACCGCCACGTCCACGGTGTCGGTGCGACTCCCGAAGCCAATGCGATTCGCGCGCACAACATGCCGGCCCGGCAGCACTCGGAGCAGGTACGTGCCATCGTCCCGGGTCACGGTCCCCTGCTGCGTCCCCACCAGCCGGACTTGAGCGTCCCCGATGGCGCCGCCGCTTCCCACGTCGGTCACCCGGCCAGTGATCGAGGTAGCCTGACCGTGCACGGACGTCGCCACCGTCAGC
>JANNOC010000331.1:0-2736 GCA_031398865.1 Gemmatimonadota bacterium
CCCGCCTCACGGAGAAACTTGCGCGCCGGCTGGATGGGACCGGGACGCTCCGCGTGGTCGCCAGCGACAGCCGCAGCCAGCGACAGAACCGCGAGCGCGCGGAGCTGCGCCTGGTGGCGGTGATTGCCGCCGCGCTAGTGGTACCGAAGCGTCGGAAGGCGACCAAACCCACCCGCGCAGCGAAGCAGGCCCGGCTGGATCAGAAGAAGCGGCGTTCGTCGCTCAAGAAAGACCGCCGGACGACGCGCGACGATTAGCGCACCGGACCGACGCGCCACCGCGGCCGGGCCCGCGCGACGATGGCATCACTGCCATCGCGCACCGCCACCTCGAGCACGACGTCCTGATCGCCCTCCGCCGTCGGCGCCTGACAGGTGCATTCCGCTGTCAGCGTTCCGCGTGCCTTCTTGAGGTACTCGATGTCGAAGCCGGTCAGGATGCCACGCTGCCGCTCGCCGAGCGCACTGATGAGCGCGAGGCCGGATGTGACTTCGGCCAGATTGGCGAGCGCGATTGCATGCACCGAGGACAGATGGTTGCGGACCCCGCGGCGATCGTGCATGCGCACGCGCGCGTACCCCGGACGCATCTCCTCCACGTACGGATGTGCCGAACCGGTGTACGGGACCGCGAACCCGAGCAATCTGGCGAACAGCCACCTGCCGCCGGGAAAGCCGTGCAGCCGCGTCCACAGGCGTCGGATGCGAGCGGCGGGATTCGAGGAGCGTGACATGGATCACCGGTGAATGACGTGAACAGCAATCTATCGAAACGAATTACGAAACGACTTCGCAACGGCGTTCGGTCGCCGGCGTCGGGGAGTTATTGTTGTAGGTGCCACTCGCTGGTGTGACTATGGGGCGCCGGCCGACCATCCGACATTACGACCCATGTTCGACCAAACCACGATCGCTTTCTCGTTGCTTGTGTTTACCTCGCTCCTGGCGATCGTCAATCCGCTGAGCGCGGTGCCGATGTTTCTGGCGATGACCGCCGGGTTCGAACGCCCGCACCGCAGCTCGACGCTGCGCAAGGCGATCGCCACGGCGATCATCGTGCTCGTGGTGTTCGGCCTGCTGGGCACGTGGATTCTCGGGTTCTTCGGCATTACGACGCAGGCATTTCGCATCACGGGCGGTCTCCTCTTTCTCGGCATCGGCACGGAGATGCTGCGCGCGAAGCGCTCGCGGGTGAAGACGACGAAAGAAGAGGAACTGGAGGCGGAGAGAAGCGATGAGGTCGGGATCATCCCGCTGGGGATGCCGGCACTGGCCGGCCCGGGAGCGATCACCACGGTGATCACCCTCATTCCGCAGGCGCGCAACATCTGGGAGATGGCGTCGGTGTACATCTCCATCGTGCTCGTGATGGGGATCTCGTGGCTGGTGCTCGGTACCGCGCCCTGGTTGCTCCGACGCTTCGGTCAAACCGGGTTGAACGTCATGACGCGGCTGATGGGACTCATCGTCATGGTGGTCGGCACACAGTTCATCATCGACGGGGTGCGCGCGATCGTTCTTGATACGCTGCGCCAGGTGTGAGAAGAGGGGGAGCCTACAGCAACTTCGCAACGCTCGTCGCGGCCTTTTCCTTCAGCTTGTTCATCAGCGGACGCTTGCGGAACGTCGCGAGATCCAGCTCGCGCGACAGCGCCAGGTCAGCCGCGTAGCGCTCGCCCATGAGTGCGCCGATCCCGGCGTCGTGCAGCACCAACATGGATTCGTCGTTGAAGGCGAGGGAGCGGTTGTCGAAGTTCATCGTCCCGATGCCGACCCACTTTCCGTCCACGACGAAAGTCTTCGCGTGGATCATGACCGGCTGATACTCGAAGATGCGCACCTTGGCGCCCAGCAGCTGTTCCATCATGGCATGGCCCGCATGCCAGGTGGACTTGACGTCGATCTTCTCGCCGGGCGTGAGGATGCGCACGTCGACGCCACGCTCCGCGGCATTGCTCAGCAGGGAGCAGAAGTCATCGTCGGGGACGAAATACGAGTTGGTGATGTACAGCGTTCGCTCCGCGCCGGCGATGCTCAGGGCCAGCAGCCGCTCGGCCACCGTGCTTCCGACGGTCGGCGCGGCGTGCACCACACCGGCGACGACGGGGCCGCCCCCGTCGACATCGTGCTCCGAGGTGAAATACGTGTCGCCTGTGAGCAGCGTGCCGCTGGCTTCACACCACGCCGCCGCGAACGTGGCTTGCAGCTGACGAACCGCCGCTCCTTCGACGCGCACGTTCGTGTCGCGCCACTCGCCATCGCGCTTGCCGTTACCCAGCCACTTGTCGTCCAGACCGAAACCGCCGGTATAGCCGACACGGCCGTCGACGACGACGACCCGAATGTGCGAGCGATGCTGCAGCTTGTGAATGGCGTACCAGTGCGCGGGCCTGAACTTCTCGACCTCGATCCCCGCGTCGCGCAGCGCCTGCTCGTATTCCTTGTCCATGTCAGACGACCCGATCGCATCACGTAGAAACAGCACCGTGACGCCGGCGCGCGCGCGCTCCGTGACGATGTCCCGGAACGTGTCAGCCACGCGTCCGGGCTTCCAGTAATACATCTGGACCGTGATGGATCGAGTCGCGGAGCGCAGATCCTCCCAGAGACGTTCATAGGTGCCATCGCCATTGAACAGCACATCGACGCGATGTCCGCCATGCAGGGTGGTCCGTGTATGCAGCGCCATCATGTCGCAGAACGCCGCGTCGGACGCATGCGGGGCGCCATCCGATCC
>JANNOC010000334.1:0-3444 GCA_031398865.1 Gemmatimonadota bacterium
CGGGCTCTGCCGCGCTCATCGATCCTGCTCCGGCCGGAGCTCTCGCGTCATCAGCTCGGCGATCGCGCGCCGCGCGGACTGCTTCTCGAACAACACCCGATGGACGGCGGTGACAATGGGCATCTCCACTCCTGCGCGCTCCGCCAGCGCTTTCGCGCTCTGCGTGTTGATCACGCCCTCGGCGACCGTATCCCGGCCGGCGAGCACTTCGTCAAGCGTACTGCCACGTCCGATCTCGACCCCGACCGCGCGATTCCGGCTCAGCGCTCCCGTGCAGGTCAGCACCAGATCACCGAGACCCGCGAGTCCGGCGAAGGTCGCGGAACTGGCGCCTAACGCGACGCCCAGCCGTGTCATCTCCGCCAACCCGCGCGTGATCAGGGCCGCGCGCGAGTTGAAGCCCAGGCCAATCCCTTCGGCGATGCCGGTCGCAACCGCCATCACATTCTTCAGGGAGCCGCCGAGCTCCACGCCGATGACGTCGTCGTGCGTGTACACCCGGAACTCGGCCGAGCTGAGCGCCTGCTGCACCCGCTCTGCCGCGTACGGGGCCGTGGACGCGGCAACCACCGCGGTCGGCTGCCGCGCCGCGACCTCGGCCGCGAAGCTCGGTCCGGACAGCGCCACCACCGGCCGGCCCGGCAACTCCTCCTCGACCACCGCCGTCATGATGCTGAGCGTTTCGCGCTCGATGCCCTTGGTCGCCACGACCAGTATCGCGTCCGACGACACGGCAGCCGCACCGTCGCGGATGACGTGGCGCAGCACGTGAGAGGGTGCCGCAAAGATCACCAGCTCCGCACCGGAGAGCGCGACGTCGAGCTCCTGCGTCGCGGACAGCGCGGACGCGAGCGACACGCCGTCCAGGAATCGCGTATTCTCGTGCTGGCTGTTGATCGTCTCGACCACATCAGGCTCGCGAGCCCAGAGCGTGACGTCGTGGGCATTGCGCGCGAGCAGGTCGGCGAGCGCGGTACCCCACGCGCCGGCACCAATCACGCCGCAACGCATCAGCGCGGCACTCCGCTCTTCTTGCCGAAGCGCTGCTCTTCCCCGCGGCGAAGGCGACCAATGTTAGCTCGGTGCGTCCAGAACACGAAGATCGCGACCGCGAGACTCATGAGAAAGAACGGCGAGCGCGCGCCGTGCGTCACAATGAGGATCGCCGGGAGCAGCGCGGCCGATGTGAGCGAGGCGAGCGAGACATAACCGCTGACGAAGAGGACAGCAACGAAGACGAGCAGCGCCGCGACCATGGCAATCGGCACCAGCCCGAGGAACACACCGGCCGCGGTGGCAACGCCCTTCCCTCCTCCCCTCCAGAGCAGGAACACCGGCAGCACGTGTCCCAGGATCGCGGCAACTCCGAATCCGATCGCCCACTCGGTCGGGTGCGTCGTCTCGGCCCAGCGCGGCAGGAACACGACGGGCAGCGCTCCTTTCGCGGTGTCGAGCAGCAGCACCGCGATGGCGATCTTCGCGCCCAGCACGCGATACACGTTTGTGGCGCCGAGATTGCCCGAGCCGTGCTCGCGCAGGTCGATATTGCGCGACAGCCGGCCAGCCAGGTAGGCGAAAGGAATCGAGCCGAGGAGGTAGGCGAGAACCGACCCGACGACTGGATTCATTCGCTCTGTCTTTTCCCGCGAAGAAGGATGCGCAGCGGGTTGCCGGTGAACTGCCACTTCTCCCGAAAGCCGTTATGCAGGTAGCGGACGTAATGCTCCTGCACCGCATCCGGATTGTTGCCGAACACGGCGATCGCGGGCGGGGAGGTCTGGACCTGCGTGGCGTACAGCAGGCGCACTTCGCGCCCGGCCGCCTGCGGTGGCTGCCGCCGGGCGATCAGCTGCTCCAGCGTCGTATTCACCTCTGACGTGGAAATGCGCTTGGAGCGTTCGGCCTCCACTTCCAGGATGACATCCATCACCTTGGTCACCCGCTGCCCCGTCAGCGCGGACGTGAACAGGAACGGCACGAACTTCAGGAAGGGTGCCTTCTCTCCCGCTTCCTTCTCGAACTTGGCCGCCGTCTTGTCGTCCTTTTCCGCGAGGTCCCACTTGTTGACGATGACGATCAGCGCGCGGCCCGATTCCCAGGCGAGCGCCGCGATCTTGAGATCCTGGTTGTGCAATCCCTCGAGCGCGTCGATCATGAGAATGCAGATATCCGCACGCTCGATGGCGCGACGGGTGCGCAGCGCCGAGTAGAACTCGACTCCGTCCTCCACTTTCGACTGACGCCGCAGTCCCGCCGTGTCCACGAAAATGATCGTGCGGCCGTGGTACTGCATGGGCGAATCGATCGCGTCGCGGGTCGTCCCGGCGATTTCGGACACGACGAGCCGCTCCTCGCGCAGCAGCTTGTTCACGAAGGACGACTTCCCCACGTTCGGCCGGCCGACGACCGCCACGCGCAGCGCGTTAGCCTCCTCGGGGGGCATCGCCGGGATCTTCTCGACGATGGCGTCCAGCAGATCGCCCGACGCCTTGCCATTCGCCGCCGAGACGGCGATGGGATCGCCCATCCCGAGGTTGTAGAACTCGTAGTGATCGCTCGCCGTCGGGTCGTCCATCTTGTTGGCGACGAGCAGCCATGGTGTCTGGTCGGCGCGCAGCAAGTCCACGATGTGCCGGTCGCTCGGATGCAGTCCGGCCTTCGCGTCCACCACGAAGAGAAGCAGGTCCGCCTCAGCGATGGCTTCCATCACCTGCCGGCGAATCTCGAGGTCCATGGGGAGATGTGGATCGTCCGCCAGTCCACCGGTGTCCACCAGCCAGAACGCACGGCCGTTCCAGTCCGCGAGGCCGAAGTGCCGGTCGCGTGTTGTGCCGGCCTCGTCGCTCACGATCGCGCTGTTGTCGCCGATGAGGCGATTGAAGAGGGCGGACTTGCCGACGTTGGGTCGCCCGATCAGCGCGACGACGGGGATGTTCATGCCGCCACCGCGGGTTGTCCTTCGAACTCGAGCACGTCGATGAAATCGTGTGAGGCAAACACTGGCATCGGCAGCGCGTCGCGCACGTCCGCGAAGCTAGCGTCGTCGAGGAACAGGCCGGCGTCGTTGATGCACTCCGCGGGAATGAGCGCCAGGTCGAGATCCGCGCGCGCCCCGAGCTCTCGCCGAATGTCCGCGCCCACCAGCAGGCCGGCGGTCGTTGTAGTCGGGCCGAAGAGAGAGTTCTCGGCAACGATCAACTCGAAATGTGCTCCCGTCGCCGCGCGCAGCTTCTCCAGAAGCTCGGGCATGAGCGGTCCCATCGACACCCCGGTCACCACGCCAATGCGCCGTCCGTCCAGACGCGGAAGGTGGTCCAGCCCATCGCGCACGCGCTCGCCGAGCGACGTGACCGCGCCGACTCCGTTCTCGATCTGCGCAAAGTCGCCGTAATGCTCGGCCGCCGGCAACGCTCGGCCCGCGAGAAGATGCAGCTCATCCGATCC
>JANNOC010000045.1:0-2539 GCA_031398865.1 Gemmatimonadota bacterium
GCACCGAGCGCCGTAAGCAACTGGCTCAGCGCGCCATTGATGGTCGTGAGTTTCTCCGGCAGCGGCGCGGTGTGGCCGCGCACTGCTTCGAGCCCGTCGGCGATCGCGGCGACGCTGCGCCGCGCGGCGATGAGCGCCACCGTGATCGCGATCAGATAGCCCGCGAGCGCGATGACGACGAGGGCCACGGTGATGAGGGTCAGGGTCAGTAGCATGGGATTCTCCTCACGCCGAGCGTTGAGCGAGCACGTCGGCGATGGTCGCGAGCTTCCGTTCCACGTGGCCGGCGGTGCCGAGAATCTGGGTCGCCGTGGCGATCGTGGCGTCCAGCGCGGGGATGTGCTGGGTGTTCCCGGCGATACCGGCGGCGGCCGTCAGCGTATCGGCCCCGTAGCGCTGGATGGAGCGCGCGGCGCGCCAGGTCCGGTGCAGCAGGTAAACGGACATCGGAACGAACACGACCAGCGTGAGAATCAGCCCCGTCCACCAGATCGTGTAGACCGCACTGGGGAAGAGCGGCGTGTCGGCGGGGCTCATGCCCCCTCCTGGCGCGAGACCGCGTCGATGACGCCGCCGAGGTTCCCATCGATCGCGACGAGCCCGCCTGCGACAGCGCCGAGTCCCGCGTTGAGCTTGATGACGTTCGGCGCGATGCCGCCCGTCTGGATTTCGATCGCGCGAACCCCGTACCGGATCTTCGACAGGTAGTTCACCGGAAACTCGAAGCGTGTCGCCGGGCCCCCGACATCCTCGAGGACGCGCGTGATCGCGCGCAGGAAGAGCGCGAGCGCGATGAACAGCGCGGCGGCTCCGATTACCGAGATCAGCGTCAGCAGCGTCATGCTGTTCATCGCATCCACCTCGGTCCTAGGACGCATGCCGGACATCCGGGACAGCCCTCGGCGTGCGCCTGAATGGCGGCAGTCGCGCCGATGATTCCCTTCGCCGACTCGAGGATCTGGCCCGCTGCCGCGTTGGTCTTCTCGAGCAGCGCGATGTGAACCGTGTTGTTCGCGATCTGCTGTCCTGTGTTCCAGATTGCCGCGACACCGCCCCGGATCTGGCGTGCGGTGCGCAGGATCAGCGTCAGCAGGACCGCGACGACGGCAACGACGACGAAATAAATGATCAGCGTCGTGATCCAGACCTGCTGGATGGTTTCCGGACTCACTTGCATCGGTTTGTCTCCTTGCTGATCAGCGCTGTCCGGCCGCGCCGCTGTGGCTTTCGAGCGCCGCGGCGAGCTTGCCGCCCTTCTGTTCGATGCTGCGAACGGTCGCGAGGAGATCCTCCGCGACGTTGTTGGTCGTCTCGAGCGCCCAGATCGGCTGGGTGTTCGCGCGAATCGCGTTAGCGGCGTTCAACGCACGCACCGCGTGCGTGAGGATCTGCCGTGCCGTGACCCAGATCGTGATGAGCAGCGCAGCCGCGACGATCACGATCACGACGGCAAGCATCATCCAGAGGCGCCACGAGCCCCAGAGTTCGGCGTCGGTCATCGACTCCCTCCTTTCTTGCTGTCCTCTCGTGTCGCGCTCTTGTCGAGGTAATCTCCGCGGAGGCCAGGACGATCCGCGCCCCAGAGCTGATCCTCGGATCCAGGTGGCCGCCCCGGCGCCTTCGTGCCCCAGGATTGCCACACGTTATAGAAGTGGTGAATGGTCTTGTCCATCAGCGTCTGCGCCTTCACGTGCGCCCAGCCGCTCGGCACCTCCCCGAGCACGTCCCAGCGGTGCTCGCGGTTCGCCTCACGGTTCGACAATCGCCGCATCCGGCGCACCACTGCGCCCGTCGTCCGCGACGCGAAGCTCGAGAAGACCGCGCCGGGCGGCTGCTCGTAGAACGGGCTGAACTTGTCGGGGAAGCCCGGCATGGTGCAGGCGATGCACACGCCGCCCGCCTTCATGCAGCCACCCATGTGATTGATCGCGCCGCGCTTCACGATGTTGCAGTTCACGACCGGGCCCCAGCAGCCGATCTCGACGAGACATTCGGGATCGCCGTAGTTCTTGGCGAAGATCCCCTCCTCGTAGTAGCCGGCGCGTGTACATCCCTGGTGGACCGTTTCCTTGAACAACCAGGATGGACGGCCCAACTCATCGAAGCTCGGCAGCGGGCCAAGGCCCTGCAGGAAGAGCAGGATCGCGAACACGGTCTCGGTGAAGTTGTCGCCCACCGGCGCGCAGCCGGGGATGTTGATCACCGGCAGGCCGAACGCGCTGCGGTAATCCTTGCCGAGAAAATCCATCACGCTCATCGCGCCAGTGGGATTACCCGCCGCCGAGGGGACGCCGCCCCAGGTGGCGCACGTCCCGATCGCGATCGTGGCCGCGGCGCCGGGGGTGAGCCGGGAGAGCCACGCGGTGGTTGGTACCGGATGCTCGACGTGATTCGGGTCCCCGGCCTCGCCGCCGATCGCCTCGGATCCCATCGCGCTGAAGTAACCCCCGGTTCGCGCGGCGATGCGTTCGTCGGCGACCGAACCTTCGAACACCACGACGTATGGATCGCCTAACGTGCCGGCGTGCGCGTCCTTGAA
>JANNOC010000046.1:0-4185 GCA_031398865.1 Gemmatimonadota bacterium
ACGGTCGAGTTCACGGATTTCGTGGGTTACGACGCGGGCTTCATCAAGGCCCGCAGGAGCGCACCCGCGCGTTGAATTGGACGGCTACATGCCGCAACGAGAAACTGAGGCTGTCTGATTCAGCTCTAGCGAATCGGTCCGACCCAGTCGTCGGAGCGCACCTCGACCGCGGCCGCATACCACTTTCGGTCCGTGGGCGGACCTACTCCTTCGTAACCGAGGCCGAACTTCCTGGCCATCTCGAGCTTCGTGAAGCGGTGACTGCCGCCCATATCATAGTACTGCTGAAGTGTGCCCGTGCCGTTGCCCGGGTCGATCGGCACAAACGAATCGGCATCGTGCACCAGCGTTCCTGCTGTGTCGTAGATGCGCGGCCAAATGCGGGCGGTGCGTGCGTTGACGTCGAGAATCTGCACGTGCCATTCGAAGCGGTACCACTGACCCATGCGAATCTTCGTCCGAGGAATCCAGTCGAAGTACTGGGAGCCGATGGTTGGATACACCAGCGTGAGCTTCGGACTGTAGTCGACGCCGGCGTTGACGTGTTGCGCAGCCCAAAGCGGCACCTGCACATCACCCAGCGAATTGACGTTGACGGAATGGAACGTGGGCTGATTGAGATCCTTGACGTGGATGTACATGCGGATAAAGTAGCTCTGGCCGCGCCGCGCAACGGTTGACTCGACCATCCCGCAGTTGTTGTCGCCACTATAGGTGATCTGCAGCACGTTGGACAGGATGACATTGGCTATGGCATCGGCGAGGCCACGCTCGCCACAGATCAGGCAGCCAATGTTGCCCGCGTCGCCGGCGGCCTCCGTGGGGTACAGAGTTGCCACCAGAACAAGGGCCGCGGCGATGAAGATGAAGGTACGGGCGACGCGGGAGACGAGCGATCGCGTTGGGGGGTGCGCGTCGGACCTGGGGGTCGGGTCAGTCACCGCGGGTCTGCGTGCTCTCCATGAATGGAGTTGGAGCAAGAAGCACTTCGAGCCAAATCATCCGCGCGCAAAGCACGCGATGCCATGACATGGCAGTTGCTTGAACGGCCCCGGGAAACCCTGATCATTTGCTCGGTTGATACCGAAGAGGACAACTGGGAGCCGCTACGCGATGGCGTGACAGTAAACAACCTCGGCCAACTCCCGCGGCTGGGCGAATTGATGGGAGAGTTGAACGCACCGGTGACGTACTTCGTCACGCACGCAGTCGCCGAGCATGATGCTTCGTGCAGGGTGCTGCGTAAGTTGGTGGACCAGGGGAACGGTGAAATCGGAGCACACCTGCACCCCTGGAATACGCCTCCGCTGACGGAGAGTATAAGCCTGCCCAACCTGATGCTCAACAACCTTCCGGCGTCGCTGCAATTCTCGAAGTTGCGACAGCTCACGGACCGGCTTGAGGACGCCTTTGGCCGGGCGCCCGCATCGTTCCGCGCCGGCCGATCCGGATTAGGGTCGAGCACGATCGATGTGATCCGTCGTTGCGGCTACACCATCGATAGCAGCGTCATGCCGTTCTACGATCTGAGGCCCGTACACGGACCGAATTTCGTCGGGGCGCCTAACCGCGCATACTGCATCGGCGAGAATGGTAACGCTCTGGAGCCGCGGGATGCGGGACCGATTCTGGAGATTCCAGTGTCCTCGGCGTATAGCCGAGTCCCGTTCGAACTCTGGGATGCGATTCACAGGCGACTGGGGTCACGGGTCGGGCGGGCGATCCGGCTGCCGGGCCTCGCGGCGCGCGCGGGGCTGCTCAGCAAGATCGCGTTGAAGCCTGAGGTGGAGAGTGTCAAGGACATGCTCAGCCTCGCCCTCACACTGATTGGGCAGGGCAGCTCGCATCTGCAGATAATGTGGCACAGCCCCAGCCTGCTCCCGGGCACCTCGCCCTTCGTGCGCACTCCCGCGGAGCGTGATCGTTTGCTGGCGCGGATCCGCGGCTTTGTGGAGGGGCTGCGGCAAACCGCGCCGGTGCGTTTCGTCACTCTGAGCCAGGCTGCCAAGAGCCTGGCTCAGACAGGGCCGGATAGGCTGCCGGCCCCCACCCGCCCCGGGTAGCCAATGTGTTGCGCTGGCCCTTCCGAGTGTTGCGCAGTGATCCATGTTCGAGGCTCCCAGGGGCACAAGCACAGACCCTAACTCCTCTCTGGATCTGCTGTTATGCGTCACAAACCGGGAGAGTTCCGCTGGTCAGGGGTGGCACGTCGGTTGCCCACTCACGCGCTCGCGTAGCCCGTCAGCCCTGAGCGAGCCTTTGCGTGTTTGTCACTTTGTGTCAGGCGATGCGTGGGGCGGTCTGGAAGCCATGGTATTGAGTCTCCTGCGCGCCCAGCATGCCGATCCGGCTTACGAAGTCAGTCTCATCGCGCTCAACGATGGACGCTTGTATCGGGAGGCAATGGCGGAAGGCATCGCCGTGCATCTACTGCCGGAGCGCGAAGTTGAATGCGTGGCAGCTCGTTCTTCGTCTCCATCGAGTGCTGACCTCGTTGCGATCGCAGTTGCTTCACATGGCCGCCGGCGTACCTGTCGTCGCAGCCAAGGTAGGCGGAGTCCCAGAAATGATCGGAGAAAGCGGAGCCGCATGTCTGGTTGATGGGCATGATCCGGTCATGTGGGCGCGTGCGATCGAGGGCATTCTCGCTGATCGAGCGGCCGCCGAGGAGATGGTCAAACGCGCGCGCCGGCTTGTTTCCGAGCGCTTTTCAATCGACGCGATGCACACGAGGTACGGCGAACTGTATCACGCGGTCATCGCACGTTAGGCCGCTGCCTGCTGCGACGAGTACCGCAGGTTGTTTGCACCTCGGACTCTACTGTGTCGGGCAGGCGTTAGAAAGCCGCTGCGTACTTGGGCGACCTCCCTCTCGGTGAACATGAATCGGACGGACCCACCGAAAGGTGAACGCATCCCTGTAACCGACGCCTTGGAAGTCGCCCATTTCTCCGCGACCTCCGCCGAGCACCAGCACGTGGAGCGCGGCCTGCTCGCTGCGGGAATCTGTTTACCCATGTCGCATCGCACCTCGGCGATCCAGGCGCACGAGGAAGAAGGGCTGTTCGTCGCGGTGAAAGACTCGCGGCAATGGGTCGGAGGTCTCTTCATCCAACAAAGGCGAATCGCCGCGCTCCCCGGCTATTCTCTCTGGCGAATCGACAACCTGGGCGACGCGATGCCCGCTGAGGCACGCGAACCGGTGTTGCGCTACGTGCTTGGCTTGGTCCGACGGAACAAACGCGTCGTGCGGCTTAACGTTGGTCTGTTCTCACGCGATGCTTCAGTTCGCTCGCATCTCGGTAGCATTCTGGACCACCTTGGTTTCGCCCGCACCGAGGCGAATGTGTACACTCGAACCATCGCCGTTGACCTCCGATCCACGGAAGCCGAGCTCCTCAGCTCGTTCAATAACTCGGTCCGCAAGCAACTCAAGGAGTTTGCCCGTACCAAGATCCCAGTCAGCATTCAACCCATTGCCGATCCGTCGCTGGCACCCCGCATGAATGAATTGATGCAACAGACGATGGCGCGGACCGGTGGACGTTTCACGCCTGTCGACTGGGCGTCTCGCATCGCGCTGGCGAAGAGCAATCCCGAGCTGTGCCGCATCGTCGGGGTGGTTCATGGCGATATCACGGGGGAAGACAGGCTGCTCGCGTTTGTGTACGGCTGCCACCACGGCATGCACGCACAGTATTCTGACGGCGCGTCCGCACGCCAACTTGGGCGCGTTCCTTTGATGTACCCCCTCCTCTGGGAACTCCTACGATGGGCCCGCGATAGTGGCGCTCACTGGTTCGACATGGGCGGTGTGACCGCGGGGCATTTCGGGGTCGGTCAGGATCCGCTTGGTGGCATCTCGGATTTCAAGCGGCGGTTCTCAAACGAAGTCATCGATGTAGCTGAGGAATGGGTTTTCGAACCCACATCGCTGGTTGCCGTACTGGCCAGAAGACTAAACGAGGTCTTGAACCTGGTCCGCAGCCTCGCATTGTCCGCCGCGCGTAAGAGCACCGCCACACCGGGGCCGGCGCCCTCCACATAGCAACTCCCGTCCCCAAAGGCTGTGGTTCAGCTCGACTTCTGACGATCGCTCGGAGTACGAATGAGCCGTTGCGCCAGCCGCACTCATGGGCATTGAAGGGCGCGTGTGTGGAGTGTTGCAACGGATGCAGTCACACC
>JANNOC010000387.1:0-3288 GCA_031398865.1 Gemmatimonadota bacterium
ACGAAGGATGTCGCACGGGTGTTGCGGCAGCATGTTGCTGACCTTGAGGCCTTCGCTGAACAGACGGAGGCCACGTTCCTCGAATTGGGTTGAGGCGGCCCAACAGGCGCTGCACCAGACGGCCGCGTGACTTTCGGCGAGTGGCCGCTGGTGAGCGCCGAGCGTTGGGCCGACTGAATGTCGCTCTCGTCGAGTCCCGGACCGCCGTCCTCGACCTCACATGGATCGGTCTTGACTATGCAGAACACGGATTGCAGCCGCCGTACTTTTGTCAGAATAGCCGGAGCCGCCTGTGCGGCCGCCGCAATCCCCTCGTCCATCGATGCTACGCCGCAAGTCGCACCACCCACCGACCTGCCGGCGGCTACGCTGTGGGAGGCGAGCGAGCTCGTACGGACGAAGAAGATTTCGCCGAAAGAACTGACCGCGGCATGCCTGGCGCGGATTCAGCGCTTGAACCCGACCTTGAACGCCTTCATCACCGTGACGGCCGAACAGGCGACAGCCGACGCACAGCGCGCCGAAGCGGAGATCATGAAAGGCGGGTGGCGCGGTCCGTTGCATGGAATTCCCGTGGGCCTCAAGGACTTGTTCGATACGGCGGGCGTGCGGACGACGGGCGGCAGTGCGCAGTTTGCGGACCGCGTCCCGGCCGAAGACGCCGAAGTCGTACGACGACTCAAGGCAGCGGGCGCGGTGATCCTCGGCAAACAGAACATGCACGAGTTCGGATTGGGCGCGACATCCGCATCGAGTCACTTCGGTCCTGTTCACAATCCCTGGAACCGAGACTACGTGGCCGGAGGCTCATCGGGCGGATCGGCTGCGGCTGTAGCGGCCTCGCTCTGTTACGGCGCCCTTGGAACCGACACGGGCGGATCGGTTCGCCTGCCCGCGTCATTCTGCGGCGTCGTGGGGCTGAAACCGACGTATGGCCGCGTGAGCACGCGTGGAGTTATTCCTCTCTCGTGGTCTCTGGACCACGTCGGCCCGCTCACACGCAGTGTGTTGGATGCCGCGATGCTCCTGCAGGCAATCGCCGGCTACGACGCCCAGGAGACAACCAGCGTCGATCGAGCGGTTCCTGCGTTGATGGCCGCCATCAAACGCGGGCCAGCATCGCTGCGGATTGGCGTGCCAAGGGAGTACTTTTTCACAGGGCTGCAGGCGGACGTGCAAACGACGGTCGAGCAGGCGATTGGCGTCGTGTCGAAGCTGACCGCGGGTGTGCAGGAGGTGGTTGTACCGGTGAGCCCGGAAATGAACCTCGCTGTGATGTTGGCGGAAGGCTTTGCATTTCACGCGGCACGAGTCCGAGAGGCGCCACAGTTGTTTCAGCCGCCCGTGCTGGGACGTCTGCGCGGCGGTGAGGCCGTGGGCACGGCGACGTATATCGACCGGCGACGCGAGTTGGATCAGATGCGTCGCGCGGCGCCAGGTCTGTTTGCGCATGTCGATCTGCTCGTCACACCGACCGTCCCACTCTTGCCGATACCTATCGCCGAAGCCCAGGACGATGAAGCCGGAACGGCCTTGTATGCGCGCAACACGAGACCGTTCAATGCCTACGGGCTGCCCACCGTGTCCGTTCCTTGCGGGTTCGCGAAGAACGGTCTACCAATCGGCCTGCAAATTGTCGGGCCGCCCTGGGGAGAGGAGTCCGTTCTTCGCCTGGCTCACGCATTCGAACAGACGACCGACGCAGGGAAGCGACGTCCGGTGATGTGACGCATTCGATCCCACATGAACCACGGCCCAACAACGCGATGGAGCCGTCGGCGCTGGGCCTGTCGCTCGAGCGCCGCGGCTCATCGCTCGCGTTAGCCGGACAGACAATCGGCCCGGCATCGCTAAGCGTTTGCCGCCACGGCTCGGTCGGTCGTTTCGGCCAGGGAAACTCGGACTGTTAGTTCAGAGGGAGTATCTCAACATGCAAGACAACAAAGCCAGGCTGACGATAAGCACGGTGCTTGCAGCGTGCATCACGGCATCTGTCCTGACAACGCTTCTTGCCGGCGCTCAGGGCACGGGCGAACGCATCGCAAGGCCCGCGGTTTCTGAGAAGGCTTCCCCACTTGAAGCGATTGCTCCTGTCGCACGGGACGGCCATCGCGGGGAGGGGTTCCTCCGCAAGCCGCCTGGTGCCGGACCATTTCCTGCAGTTGTGATGATTCACGGCGGCCTCGTCACACGGCCGACTCAGCAACTGAAGGCGTACGCGCTCGACGCTCCCTATCCCTCACGATTCCTGGCCGCCGGGTACGTGGTTGCAGTAATCACGTATCGGAGTCGGGATGACGACCCGCAATCGAGGGTCTCGCTCGAGGATTCCGTTGCTGCCGTCAATCATTTGCGGGAGCTTTCCTACGTGGATTCCAAGAGTGTTGTTATCTACGGTTGCAGTGGTGGAGGTGACCTGGCGCTGGAGATTGCCGCAGCGACCGACGTGGCCGCCATCGCACCGGAAGAGCCGGCAACAGTCCTGTTCAGCGGAATATTCAACAAGGAGTTTCCAAAGAGCGGACAGCGCCACACGCCCGCCGATGCGGCGCCAATCTCCGCCGAACCAGAGCGTTACTACACAACGAAGTACCAGACACTCACACGAGAAAAGGTTGGCAGGATTAGATCGCCGATTCTAATCGTGCAAGGAGATCAGCATTCGATCAACCGTTTCAACCGAGCCGTGCTAATTCCTGAGCTACAGTCCGCCCGCAAGGCCCTCGAGGTGATCACCTATCCAGGGGAGCCGCACTGCTTTGCGTTCGGGTCGCAACCGGCGTCGGCGGCATCGGCCTTGAAGGCGTTTCAGGACACGGACACGTTCTTCCGTCGGCACATCAATACACAACCGAAGCCGCTCGATCCAACGCTCATCACTCACGTGCCGCTCACCTCCAAGTAAGGTGTTGACTAACACCCAATGCCGGCTAACAACGCGTTGCACCCGTCGGCCACGCCCTGCTGACGGTGAGCGGCGCCGCGGGTGAACGCGAAGCGTTAGCCAGACCCGAGGATTCGTGAGGCCGAAGGAGTTGACGATGAGGACGTCAGCAGCTCGGAAAGCCGCAGTCACTCGGAAGCGTCGAACGGCCGCTAGGAACGCGGCCACTACGCGGAAACGCCGGGCGGCCGGCAAGAAGGCGGCAATTACGCGCCACCGTCGAACTTCCATGAGAAGCACTGCGCCAGCCACCAGCACCCCGGCTGTCGTCCCCATGATCTCCTACGAGGATGGGATCGCGGCTTTGGAATGGCTGCACAGCGCGTTTGGGTTTCGAGAGACGG
>JANNOC010000394.1:0-2381 GCA_031398865.1 Gemmatimonadota bacterium
CGGGCTGGGAACGTACCGTCCTTCGTAGAGAACGCGCGGCGATCCTGGCGATAACGCGGAACTCGGGCCAATCGAGACCGCCATCAGCCTGTCGCCATCCGAGTAGAAGAGCTCCCGCCCATCCCTCGACCACAAGGGTGCGTTTCCGCCTTCAGTGGAAATCAACTGCTTGTCGCTGAGACTGGGGAATGCGCGAACGTAGATCTCCGGTTGCCCTGATTCGTTCGACACATAGGCGAGCCAGCGGCCATCCGGCGAGAAGCGTGGCGCCCGTTCATTGGATGGACCGGTCAGCAGCGGCTGCAGCTTGCGCTCTCCGTCCAGTCGAAGCCCCCAGATATCCACGCCGGTAGTTTCGTGAACCTCTATGAAGACGAGCCACTTTCCGTCAGGCGAAAATGACCCCGGCGTCTGAATCGTGTTCTCCTTCGTCGTCAACTGCTCTTCGTCGCCGATGCCATCTACCGTCTTCCAGAACAGATTGCGGAAGCCCTTGCGCGTCCCCCGGTAAACGACTCGTGTTCCGTCGGGCGACCAGATGGGTGCCTGGCTGCTCCCGGCAGTGGTCGTGGTCAGAGGAGTCAACGTCGGACGCGAGAAATCGTAGATCCAGATCTGATCTGTGCCGCCGTAGATAGTGACTGCCGCGTGCCTTCCGCCTGGGGAAATCACAGGATCCTCGAACCGGCGAGCGGGAATCGGCAGAGGTTCGGCGGTCCCTTTACGGTTTACCCAGCTCAGCCTTCGCTCGTGTCGCTGGGGGTTGCCTTGCAAGTACACCAGCTCTCCCGAGTCAGATACATCGAAGTGCGCGCCTTCGCTACCCGACCTCACCCGCTCGGCCAGCGAAATCGGAGCGACCTCCGCGACCTGAAGCCGATCGAGATCCATCGGCAGCGCCAGCAACGCGTCCTCGCGGGCATATACGAGGTGGCCGGTCGACACGTAGCGGCCCGATTCTCCGCCCTGCACCAGGGCATGCCGCTCGCCGGTCTCCAGATTCTGTGCGTGGATGTGGCGTTCATCACTGCCTGGACCCGTCCACACGGTAAACAGCACCGCCTTTCCACCAGGAAGCACGTGCGGCCATCGATGACTGACTTCCCCGTTGTCGCGATTCAGCCGCGTGACTTGCTGCACCGCACCCCCGGAAGCCGCGATTTTCGAGATGCCCGACACGTTGGTCGCTGCAAAGTAAATGTTGTTGTCGAGACCCCAGCTTGCGCCTTTCCCTCCCTCTCCCGACGCGTCACACAGAACCTGCACCGTCCCACTGGCAACCGATACCTTCTTCACCTTGTTCTGCGCGAAAAATCCCAGCCACTGACCATCGGGCGAGAAGAACGGATTGGCGGCGTCCTCTGTTCCCTGAATCGCTCGCATGTCCGTGCTGTTCATGGCGCGCAGGAACAGCAGCGGTCTTCCGGCCCGTGCCCCGACAAACGCGAGCTGCATTCCGTCGCGAGACAACGCCAACGAGGGATTGGACAGACCCGCCAGCTGATCACCAGGCGGCAACATGATGCTCAGGCGAGCGACGCCCACACGTGGGCGCGGCTCGCTGGGTTTGAGATTCCATGCGAGGACCGCAGCCACAGCGGCGGCGACTGCCATCGCGCCGGCCGCACGTAATCGAAGCCCCCAACCCGGCCGACGGATCACAGGCTGTTGCCCGGCGACAGTCTGTGGAGCTTCCGCGACGGTTTCGGCAATCCATCTCAGCTCGAGGCGAACGTCCGACGCCGTCTGCCACCGATCGTCCGGACTCTTCGCGAGACAGCGCGTGACGACGTGATCGAGTTGTCGCGGCGCCAAGGGTTGAACCGTCGAAACGGGAGGCGGCTGTGAATCCAGAATCGAGGCGATAAGGCTTGCCTGACTTTTGCCCTCGAAGGCTTTCCTGCCAGTCAGCATCTCGTAGAGCACCGCACCGAAGGCAAAAATGTCGGAACGCGCGTCGGCCTCCAGGCCCTCGAGCTGCTCCGGCGCCATGTATTGGCACGTCCCGAGAATCGCACCCGCCCTCGTCAGATTCGGCGGGGTCGTCGGCAGCATCGAACCCTGCGCCGGCGAAGATGACGGTGCCGCCAACTTCGCAAGCCCGAAGTCCAGAAGCGTGGCGCCACTCTTCGTCAGGATGACGTTGCCAGGTTTGAGATCGCGGTGCACGATGCCCTGGCGATGCGCCTTGTCGAGCGCGTCGGCAATCTCGATCGCGTGCCGCAGCGCCTGGTCGATCGGAAGGTGGCCGTGTTCGAGACGGCCGGCGAGCGTCTGCCCCTCGAGGTGCTCCATGACAAGAAAATCCACGCCGGCTTCACGGCCGATGTCGTGGAGCACACAGATGTGGGGATGATTCAGCGCTGCGACGTGACGAGCCT
>JANNOC010000055.1:0-1608 GCA_031398865.1 Gemmatimonadota bacterium
CGGTGCGGCCGTTCACCATGTTGGAAAAAAAGGTGAACAAGGGACTTCCGTTACCGATGAACACGACCGTGACCAAACCGGCCAGAAAAGGGGATCGTACGATTACGCGACGCCACAGCAATCTCCGTTTGACGCCGAACGACGCGCGCTTCTGCTGCGAACGCGCGCACAGGGGTAAGCGGGGCGTTCGCAACATACGAAACATATAGAGCGAACGCCCGCGGTCGCTACACCGAACTCCGGCGTTCGTCAGCAGCAAGCGCTGGTTATGCCGGGGTCGCGCGAATGGCAGCACGGCATCACCGTGCCGACGTGGTGAGCCTGAGAAAGCGCGCGGCGTTGTTGTAGAATATGTCGCGCTTCTGTGCTTCCGTGAGAAACGTCGCAGAGTTTATGGCCTCGATTCCAATCCCGATCGTCTCCGGCCACTGCATTTGATCTGAGCCGAACATGAGACGGTTTCCGACTCCCGCCCTCACGAGACCGCGAAGATAATCATGAAAGGCTTCACGAGGGATAATCCACGTGATCGTTGAGAGATCCGCGCGAAGCTGCGGATACTGATACATCATTGAGACCATCTCGCTGAGGAACGGGTAGCCGGCATTTTCGACGAAGAGTCGCAGTTTTGGGTGTCGCAGCAGAACGGGTTCAAGAAGCACGGGATTCCCCGACGCAACGCGAAACCCAGGCAGTGGCGCCCCAAATCCGAGCGTGTGGATGTGCACCGGAATGTCGAGTTCTTCTGCGAGCGCGAAATACGGCTCCAGCGCCGGGTCGTTTGGTGCAAAGCTGTAGTACTGCGTCGCAATCTCTCCCATCGCCGCGAGCCTGCCCGCCTTGTACTCGGCCCGAAGCTCCTCGATGGAGAAACGACTCGGCTCCCAGATGAACGGCGATGGAATGAACCGTCCGGGCGCGGCGTTCGTCCATTTCGGGAGCTTCGCGAGGTTATCGCTACTGAGAAACCCTTTCACGATGTTGAAGCGGTCCATCTGCTGCAGGGTAAGCCGGAGGACATCGTCGGTCGTCGCTGCGGCGGTCGGTCCACGATCCTTGCACGGCACTGGAGCACACGGTATTGGCAAGGGCTTGCCGTCGGGGCCGAGCGCGACCTCAACGATGTGCATATGCATGTCAATGATCGGTGGGCGAGGAGCCGCCGCTGGCTGAGCCGAAGCGACCTGCGGTATCAAGGCGCCGATCAACACGATGCAACGCTTCAGCATGCTCCCTCCGACGTGAGGCTGAGTTTCATCTTCCCAAACGCGGAACCGTTTACCTCGGCATAACGGCCAGCGTTCACCAGCGGCCGCTCACGGCCTTTGGGCGGCCGTCTGGTGCAACGCGTGTTAGACGGCATTTGACTTCCTTTGCCTTTTGAACGGCCATGCGTTCAAGTACGCGGAGAAATCCCGCGTGCTGTTCGCATAGGTGCCGGCTCGGATCGCCGCCATGTCTGCCTTGCCGAGCCCGCGCACCTCCCAGCACCGCCCCGCAGCGGTGACGGAGAAGTAGCTCTGAATGGCCTTGGACGCGGGAGCAATGCGATCGTAGCGAGCAAGAAGATCTTGTGGTGGCACAATTACGAAGTCGAACTTGCGGGAT
>JANNOC010000443.1:0-1684 GCA_031398865.1 Gemmatimonadota bacterium
AGTCGAGATCGGGAGACCGAGACGTTTCTCAGGGTTCTCGAAGGGACACCCGTGGACCTCGCCTCGTTCAGGACAACGATCGTGTCCCTCGATTCCGGCTTCATAGAGGCCGCCCGGCGGCTCTCAGCCGCGTCTCCGACGCCGTGGATACGGAAGATGGCCTTCGTGGATGTCAGCGCCGTGACCAAGGAGGCGGGGTCGTTCTATGTGCTCGACGACCATCCGACGGCGCAGGGCCACCGGGCGATCGCGCAGGAACTGGCGCGCGTGCTCGCAGGGCGGGGCTGACCGCATGCGCATCTCGGTGGTCGTGCCCGCATATAACGCCGCCAGGAGTGTCGGCGCTACGCTCGATTCGCTCCTCGGCCAAACGGCGGCCGCCGTGGACATCGTCGTCGTCGATGATGGGTCCAGCGACGGGACTCGCGCAGCCCTCGAGCCCTACCGGGACCGGGTGCGTCTCGTCTTCCAGGAGAACAGCGGGGTTTCAGCGGCGAGGAATCGAGGTGTCGCCGAGGCCGCAGGCGACTGGGTGGGTTTCTGCGATGCCGACGACCTGTGGCATCCCGATAAGCTGAGCATCGTGTCGTCGGTCCTGACCGCCAAGCCAGACACGGCGCTGCTGTTCCACGACTTCTGGACGCTCGTCGCCGATCAGGTGATGGAGAAACGCGCGACGCACTCCGAACATACGATGTTCCCGTTGTTCAAGGAGTTCGACATCACCATCCCGCGGATCCTGACGGATCACCACCGTGTGGCGACGGACTCTTCGGAGTTCGCTGAGGTGGACACGTGGTACGGCAGTGCGTTCCGGTGGCTGATGCTGGGCAACTTCCTGATGCCCTCGACCGTGGTCGTCCGGCGCGAGACGTTCGTGGCGGCCGGCGGGTTCGACGCCGATTTCCGGTACGCGGAAGACACCGAGTTCTTCCTGCGGTTCTCGAAGACCTCGCCGTTTCTGTGGATCGACGCGCCGTTGACCGGCTATCGGCGCGAGGCGGGAACGTTGTTGACAGGGAACATGCTGCGAACGATTCGCAACGCGACACGCGCCGTCAACAGGCATTGTGTCGAGGCCGAAGACGTGTACAGCGGTCCTGACCGCCGCTGGGTGCGCCGAGCCGTATCCCGGCGGTTCACCCGCCTCGCGTACTTCTGTCTGTCGGAGCTGCAGTCGTCTGAGGCGCGGGAGCACGCGTGGACCGCGTTGAGGCACCAGCCTTCCAACGCGCGAGCCTGGGCCATCGCCGCGGCCAGCCTCCTGCCGCCAGCGGCCTTGCAGTTCAGCCGGGACCTGAAGTTCCGCCTGAAATAGGCCGGCGTCAAGCGCGTCGACTGGACCTGTAGGCCGCTGAGTCGATCATACGCGACCACTCGTTAAAGTGCCGGTCGGCGCCGATACAAACACTGATAGACAAAGTGCCGCTTGGAAGCATGGAGTATGAGACACCTGCTCTTCGCTCGTCGCTGCGCGAAGAAATCGGACATCGGCAACCGACAACTGGCCTCGTTCCGCTGCCGGCAACGAACACGGCTCGTACCATGCGCGAACTGAAGATCCTCGCCTCGGCTGCCGTACTGCGGACTCAGAACGGAAGGCGCGAGCTCGCGCTTGTGCCCGCCTCATGATTGCCTACCGCCGTGACGTTGACGGGTTGAGAGCCATTGCCGTGCTGTCGGT
>JANNOC010000503.1:0-7578 GCA_031398865.1 Gemmatimonadota bacterium
ACCATGAGTGCGTAAAAGACGAGATCCACCGAGATGATGTACTCGAGCAGCTGCGTGTACACGTTACCGTAGGTGACCGCGCCCGTGGCTGGATCGGTGCGGACCGTGCGCGGTAGCGTGAGCGCCGACGCCCACAGGCCCTGGACGAGGAGCGCGACCGCGGGGACGCGTTGTGCGTTCAGTTCGCCGATGCGTGCGAAGAAGAGCTTGTCGCGCGCCATCGCGTAGTACACGCGCGCGCCGGCGAGAATGAGCCCGTTGTTGCAGCCGAAGGTGGAGATGACGATCGCGATCGCCATCACCACGGTGCCGGAGTTGCCGAACACGCGCTGCATCACCAGCGTCGCGACGCGGTTCTGCGGTGCGCCCTGAATCTCGGCGAGCGACAGCGTCAACACGTAGGCGAGATTCGCGAGCAGGTACAGCGCGACGACCAGCGCGCAGCCGGTGAGCAATGCGCGCGGCAGCGTGCGGCCGGGATCGCGGATTTCGCCCCCGGCGAACGTCACATTGTTCCACGCCGACTGCGCGAACAACGGCCCGACCATCGCGCGGCCGAGGAGCATAACGAGCGCAAGCCCTCCGGCCACACCGATCGCCGGCTGCGCGCTTGCGGGCGTCCACCCGTTGGCCCAGGAATCCCACCACGCCGACGTCCACGCCGCACTCGCGGTGTTCGCTCCCGCGGTGAGCCCCACGATGACGAGCGCCGCCAACGCCGCGGTCTTCGTCACGGTGAAGCTGTTCTGAATCAGCGTCCCCATGCGCAGGCCGCGTGTGTTGATCGCGGTAAGCGTGAGTATCATCGCGATGGCCACGAGCTGCTGCGTCGAGAGGCTCACAGCATACCGGCCGAGCAGCACGGGCTCGATGAGAAAGCGCGTGGACGAGATCGCCGGTACGAGCACGCCGAAGAAGTTGGCGAAGGCGACCGCGACCGCCGCGATGGTCCCCGTCTGGATCACAAGGAGCAGCGACCACCCGAACACGAAGCCGGCCATGGGGCCGTACGCCTCCCGCAGGAAGACGTACTGTCCTCCAGCGCGCGGCATCATCGCCGCCAGCTCGGCGCAGCTCAGCGCGCCGGTGATCGTGAGTGCACCCGCGAGCGCCCACGCGAGCAGGAGCCATCCTGGCGCACCGACGAGGCGCGCCGACTCGGCCGACACGATGAAGATTCCGGAGCCAATCATCGAGCCCACCACCAGCATCGTGGCGTCGAGCGGACCGAGCGAGCGATCCAGCGCGGTCGGCGGGGTGGGTGGTGTGGTTGCGGGTGCGGAGCTGGTGGCCATTGGCGGGCGAACGTGACCGCGAGCCCATGCGGCTGTCAAGCGCTTCGCGCGCACCGTAGCTTTCTCCTCGATGAACGCGCGCCTTCGCATCGTCCTGCCCATCGTCGCCGCCATTGTGATCGCGACAGGGTGCGTCAGCCTGGGCCTATGGCAGTTGGACCGACTCGCTCAGCGGCGCGCCGAGAACGCGGTGACGCGCGCGCAGCTGGCGTCCGAACCGATCGCGGTGCGCGACCTGCGCGGCGCGACCGTCGCACCGCACCGCCGCGTCGCGCTCGAGGGCCGCTACGATTTCTCCAACGAGATGCTGCTCACGAGCCGCACGCATCGCGGGGCGCCCGGTGTGAACATCATCACGCCGCTGCGCCTGGCGGGGCGTGATACGGCGATCCTCGTCAATCGCGGGTGGGTGTACTCCCCGGATGGCACGACGATCGACCTCGACGGCTGGCGGGAAGCGGATCGCGCGGACGGCACGGGGTACACGCTCGCGCTCACGCGCGACGAGCGCGGCGGCGACATCGGTTCGGCGTCGCATCCACGAGCCATTCGGCGCCTCGACCCTGTCGGCATCTCGGAGCGGCTGCCGTACCCTGTCGCACCGGTGTACATCGTCCTGCTCGCGGGCGCCGGTGACTCCACGCGTCGCGCACAGCTGGAGCAGTCGCGCGTCGCGGTAGCCGGCGGACCTGCGCCCAGCGGTATTCCCACACGCATGCAGGCACCCGCCCTCGACGAAGGTCCGCACTGGAGCTACGCCGTCCAGTGGTTTGCCTTCGCGTTCATCGCCATCGCCGGGGTTGCAACGCTGCATTGGAGTCAGCGCCGCCGCGCTATTGTTGCGCCGCAGCCTCCACGTTAATAATGCGGCGGTAGCCAGTGCGGCCGCCGTTCTCCGGCATCGCTTCCCGTACAACCGTGACCACCATGTCCCACTCGTCGCAGTCACTCGCCACGGAAGAGGAAGCGCGCGACGTCGCCGAATCGGCGCGCGAGACCGAGTGGGAGCATCCCAGCTTTGTGCGGGAGATGTTTCTGGGTCGCTTCCGGCCGGAGCTGATTCATCCGCACCCGCCGAATGACAGCGCGGAAGCCGCGCGCGCGCAGCCCTTCCTCGACAAACTCCGGGCGTTCATGGAGCGTGTCGATTCCGAGGAGATCGACAGAACGGGGGAGATCCCGGAGCCGCTCGTGCAGGAGCTGCGCGACATGGGCGCGTTCGGCATCAAGATTCCGACGGAGTACGGCGGGCTTGGTTTCTCGCAGATGACGTACATCCGCGCGATGCAGATGGTCACCTCCAAGGACGGCTCGCTCACCGCGCTGCTTTCCGCGAGCCAATCCATCGGCGTTCCGCAACCGCTCAAGCTGTTTGGCACCGACGCGCAGAAGCAGCGATTTTTCCCGCGGCTCGCCAAGGGGGCGATCTCCGCCTTTGCGCTCACCGAGGTGAACGCGGGCTCCGATCCCGCGAACATGACGACCACCGCGACGCCGACCGCGGACGGGAAGCACTGGATCATCAGCGGCGAGAAGTTGTGGTGCACCAACGGCACGCGCGCCGATCTCTTCGTCGTCATGGCGCGCACGCCGGACAAGGTTGTGGACGGGAAATCCAAGAAGCAGATCACGGCGTTCATCGTGGAGGCGTCCATGCCAGGCGTGGAGGTCGTCCACCGCCTGCGCTTCATGGGACTCAAGGCGATCGAGAACGGCGTCATTCGGTTTACTGATGTAAAGGTTCCGAGCGACAACATTCTCTGGGGTGAAGGCAAGGGTCTCAAACTCGCGCTGGTGACGCTCAACACGGGGCGCCTGACGCTGCCCGCGGGATGCGCGGGGGCGGGCAAGGCGATGCTGCGCGTCGTGCGCGATTGGGCAAATGAACGCGTGCAATGGGGACAGCCGATCGGCAAGCACGAAGCGATCTCCCAGAAGATCGCGCGCATGGCGGCGAACACGTTCGCGATGGAGGCCATCGCGGAGCTGGCGACCGCGCTGTACGAGCGCGGCGGACAAGACATCCGGCTCGAGGCGGCCATCGCCAAGCTGTTCAACTCCGAAGCGGGCTGGCGTATCGTGGACGACGCGCTGCAGATCCGCGGCGGCCGCGGCTACGAAACAGCGGAATCGCTGCAGCGACGCGGCGAGAAGCCGATCGCGATCGAGCGCGCCATGCGCGACTTCCGCATCAACCTGATCTTCGAGGGGTCCTCGGAGATCATGCGGCTCTTCATCGCGCGCGAGGCGGTGGACCACCACTTCAAGCTGGCGTTCGATATGGTCGCGCCGGGCGTACCCATGAAGCAGCGGGCCGCGGCGGCGCTGCGCTCGGCGCCGTTCTACGCCACGTGGTATCCAGCGCGCTGGAATCCGGTCTCCCCGAGGTTTGGGGAGTTCGGGACGCTTGCGACCCACATGCGCTTCATTGACCACAACGCGCGCCACCTGGGCCGCGCCATCTTCCATGCGATGGTGCGCTACGGGCCGAAGCTGGAACGCAAGCAGATGGTGCTCTTCCGCGCGGTGGACATCGGCGCGGAGTTGTTTGCGATGTCGGCAGCCTGTGTGCGCGCACACATGCTGGGGAAGCAGGGCAACCACGGGGCAACACAGCTGGCTGACGCCTTCTGCCGCGAGTCACGCGACCGTATCGCACACACCTTCGAGCACTTTTATGGGCACCACGACGACGCACTGTACAAGGTCGCGATGCAGGTGCTCAAAGGTGAGCACGCCTGGCTGGAGCAAGGCATTGTCGGCGTGTCATCGGGCGGGCCGTCCATGGCGGTGCCGGCGAAGGCGCCGGAGCTCAGAAGCGGTGTTGCGCGACGAGAGGCGGCGGGAGTGGGAGACTGACGGCGGGCGAACGACGCGCGCTATTCGCCTCGGAAGTACTCGTCGATGCACCAGTGCACGATCTCGTCCATGAACGAGTCAGCCGCGCGCGACGATCCCAGATAGCCGACCGGCGGGTGCGCGATCGCCGACTTGCGCACGAAGGCCTTCATGTCGATGAGCATTCGCTGCGGTGACGCGCCATCGTCATGCATTTCGCGGACGCACGCCTCCATGGCCCTGCGCAGCTCGTACATCGCCGGGATGTGACGTCGGACGGCTAAGCCGAGCGCTCGCTGCGCGCGCGTGCTGGCGGCGAGACTGAGGGCGCCGTGTTCCGGAAGCGCTTTGCGGAAGTGCTGAGCGTCCATGCGATACCGCCCACTGCAGGGGCGCCGCCAGAAACGCCAGGTTCTTCCAATCGGTGCGGCGCTGGTGCAACGGCCACACACTCGCAAGCTGATCGCCGGACCACTCGAAGGCAAACCGCGAGACAGAGCACCCGCGCTTCAGTGCGCTCGTCTGGCTTCCGACTGCGTCGCTCAGTCGGTTCGTCCCATCAGTCGCAGGTACTCATGGTCCCACGCTGCCGGGATGCTCTCGCGCGGCGAGTACGGTCCCGGTTCGTAGCGCCGCGATGCAATCCCCAGCTGGCTGCGCGCCACGATGTCCCAATCCTGCCGGTTGGTAACGTCCCAGAAGGCGATCGCATCCTGCGGATTGAAGGCCGGGTCGCCGGCATTGTCCGGATGAAACATCCACTCCGATTCCACCGTGGTGCGATCCACGGCAACAGGCGTCAGGATGTAATAGTTGACGTAGTCGGGATGAATGCTGAGCAGCATGTTCGGCATCAGCGTGTAATAGAACGCGCGTCGCCGGTCCTCCTCGCCTAACGATGAGCTCACCAGCCGGCCGCACGCTTTCCCGCTCAGCGTCGCGCTTTCGTTGGGCGGCGTGATCTCCATGTAGCCGCCCAGGAACGGCCCTTCCGTCAGATCGTTCGCCCCGCTCAGGTAGGGCAGCACGACCGAGAGCTCGGGATGGATCAGGGGACAGTGCAGGCACTCGGAATAGTTCTGGAACACCAGCTTCCAGTTGGCCTGCACGTCGTATGTCACCCGGTGGCCGACCGTGAGACCCGCGAGACCGAAGCGGGCCAGCCGCTGCCGCATCGGCGCGAACGCCTGATCGAAGGGTTCAGCGTTGGCATCCACATTGACGAAGACAAAGCCTTCGTATTCGGCGACCGCCGCGGCATGCAGTGGATAGGACCGCTTATCGAAGCCGGGGACCTCCTGCATGTGTGGCGCACCGATCAACCGGCCGTCGGTGGAATACGTCCAGGCGTGGTAGGGACACTGAATCGTCTCCGAGAAATGTCCCGACGCCTCGCGGCAGATGCGTGTGCCGCGATGTCGGCACACGTTGAAGAACGCGCGCAACGCGCCATCGCCGCCGCGCAACACGATGAGCGACTCATCCGCGACGGTTCTGACGATGTAATCGCCGGGACGCGCAAGACCGCTCGCGCGGCCGACGCAATTCCACCGGCGCGCGAAAATGCGCTCCTTTTCCTCCGTCAGGATGCCGGGCGACGTGTAGTACTCCCGCGGCATCGTGCGCGCGCCCTGACGGTAGCTGGTAACGGTGCGCTGAAACGTCGTCATGATGTGTCCTCCACTACGAACGACCGGCGTCGGCCAACGCCCGCCGCGCCGCGAGCCACCCCGCACCGCCGAGCACCCCGGGACCGGGATGCGCGCCCGCACCGCCAAGATACAACCCGCGAACCGGCATGGCATAGCGTCCCCAGTTGGGCACGGGACGCATGAAGAGAATCTGATCGAGCGTCAGCTCACCATGCGTCACGGCGCCCCCGGTGAGCCCGTACCGCATCTCGAGATCGCGGGGGGTGAGCACGGTACGATGTAGCACGCTGTCATTGAATCGCGGCGCGACGCGGACAATGGCGGCGGTGACCGAGTCCGCCAGCGCCGCGCCGCGCGCGGCGTCCCACTGCGCGCTCATCGTCAAGGCATGCGGCGCAAACTGCGTCCGCGCCACCAGAACGTGTTTGCCCGACGGGGCGAGCGATGGCCACCGCAGCGTCGGCACCGTGATCTCGACGTGCGGATGCTCTGACACCTCGCCGTACTTCGCCGCATCGGACGCTCGGTCGAGGAACTCCAGACTGGGCGACAAGCTCACGATGCCGGCGAGCGCCTGTTCCGGATGCGCGAGCCCAGGCAGCTCCGGCAGCCGATCCAGTGCGTACTGCACAACGGCCGTGCAACCGCGGAACTTGATGTTGCGCACCGCGTGCAGGAAGTCCGGGTCGAGCCAGAGGGGATCCATCATGTCCAGCAGCGTTCGCGCGGGATCGGCGGTCGAGAGCACCAGCTTCGCGTGAATCTCCTCTCCGCCGGCGAGCGCGATCCCCGTGACCTCGTCGTCACGAACCAGGATTCGGGCGACGTGAGCGCCCATCCGGTTGGTCACGCGGTGGCTTCGACTCGCGGCCTCCACGGTGGACGAGAACGCGTCAGGCCCGTCCCGCCACCACGAGCGCGCGCGCACGGAGCCCGATGGCGCGCCCACCAGGTAGTGCAGCAGCACGAACGCCGTGCCTCCCGACCGTGGGCCCTGCCGAATGTCGCGCACGCCGCCGGCGCCGATGGCCGCCTTGAGCGGTCCGCTCTCGAACCAGTCGTCGAGTAGGTCCTGCACGGGCATGGGCAGCACGCGCATCAGTTCGGTCATGTCGGCACGGCCTAACGCGCGAAACTTCCGCCCGAGTCCCAGCAGTGGCGCGATCTCGGCCAGCGAGCGCGTGTCAATGTCCGGCGGCGGCAGTTGGTACAGCGATTCCAGAAAGCCCGCCAGCTTCCCGAGTCGTCCGACGAACGCAGCCCAGCGTTCCGCGTCGCGAGCCGAATGTCGCCGAATCGCCTCCGCCGCTCGCGCGGGATCGCGCGGGACCTCGAGAAACGCGCCGTCGCCCGCCGCCACGGTGACGGCGATCTCCGGCACGACCATCGGGAGCGCGCGCAGAGCCAGTCCTCGCGCGACGGCGGGGGGAAGCCACCCGGCGTCCAGACTGAATGGCGCCGCGCGAAATCCCGGTGCGAATTCATGGGAACGCGACTGCCCCCCGATTTCATCCGCGCGTTCCACGAGCAGCACCCGGCGTCCCGCCCGGCCTAACGTGGCTGCCGCCACGAGCCCGTTCGCGCCGGCCCCGATCACGATCGCATCGAACGTGTGAACGGGACTCACGGGCCCTGCAGGATGGCGTGCGCCGCCAGCCGCCCGGACGCGCCCATGATCCCGCCGCCGGGGTGCGTCCCCGCGCCACACTGCCAATAGCCGCGAATGGGCGTCCGATACTTCGCCCATTGCGGGATGGGGCGGAGAAAGAAAAGCTGATGCAGCGCGAGTTCGC
>JANNOC010000544.1:0-2394 GCA_031398865.1 Gemmatimonadota bacterium
CACGCGACGCAGCAGATGAGGATGCGACAGCGACTCGACGCATGGCGCCAGCGCGCGCGCTGAACCCACCTCGCGCAGCGTTGTCACCGGCCCGTCTCCCTGGCATAGCTGGCCAACAGATCGCGCGTGTTGCGATCGAACGGGCGTCTGGCAAGCGACGCGCGTAGCACGGTGAGCGCCTGCGCGGCGCTGCCCGTCTCGTGCAGGGCGACGGCGTACACGTACGCGTAGCGCGCGACGCCAGGATCGAGCCGCACCGCCTCTGCGAGGGCGGCGAGCGCCTCCGCAATTCGACGCTGCCGCACCAGCGACAGACCGAGCGCATGATGCGCATCTGCGGCCGCGGGCGTGACAGCTATCGCGTCGCGCAGCACGCGTTCTGCCTCGGCTTCGTTGCCGTGCGAGCGATGCACGTCGGCCAGATTGACATACGCCGGGATGTACGTGCGGTCCAGGGTGATGGCTTCCCGGAAGGCGGCCATCGACTCCGTCTTCTGACCAAGCGCGGCAAGCGTGGTTCCCAGGTTCGTCTGCGCCTCCGGCCGATCCGCGTTGAACCGCTGTTCCGAGAGATATTCGTCCAGGGCGCGACCAAACGCTGCGCGAAACGTCTCCGGCAACCCGGCACCTGAAAGATCCACGAGAGACATGGCGGCCTGGACGCGGACGGTCCGCACAGCATCCGACAGCAGCGGCGGAACCAGCCGGAGGCGCGTGGCCGCGTCGGCTCCCTGCAGCGCGCTGAGCGCGGCGCGGCGCACCAGCGCGTTCGGTTCGGCAAGGACGCGTGCCGCGACATCCGGGGCGAGGCCGCCGCCTCCCGCCGCGAGCCGTTCGAGCGCGCTCGCGCGAACAATGGCGGGCAGCTCACCGTCTGAGGCAAGGCGCTGCAGGTCGGCATCCTCCTCCGGAGCGCCGCGCGCTGCAGCATGGAAGGTCTCCCCAAAATGTCGCGAAGGCGCGGGCGCATGACCGTTCCGGCCTTTGAGCTCGGCCGACGCCCACGCCGCAGAGCGGTTGCGATGACACGCCGTCGTGCAGGCATCGGGAACATCCAGCGTGACAGCCAGGTCCGGCCGCGGAATCCGGAAGCTGTGATCGCGTCTGGGGTCGACACTCATGTAAGTCTTCGCCGGCATGTGGCAGACAACACAGGCGGAGGCGGGGCTGTCGGCTGCATGACGGGAGTGCCCTGGCGTGTCGTACTTCGACGGCAGATGGCACTGGGAGCAGAGGGCGTTGCCCGGAAGCCGTAAGGTTCCCGCGTGCGGATCGTGGCAGTCGCTGCACGTGACGCCCTTCGCATACATTCTGCTCTGCAGGAACGACGCGTGAGTGTAGACCTCGTCGCGTTGCTGGCCGTCGGTGTGAAACAGCACGGGCTCCAGCAGGCTGGCCCTGAAGCCGTCTTCGAACCGATCGCCCGCCTTGATGACGTCGGTCATCTGCCCCCGCCTGGCATGGCACCGGGCGCACACCTCGATTTCGCGATCCGACACCCGCGGTTGGCTCCGGAGTGGTGACTGCCTGGCGGGATCGATGCCCCACCCGACGCCCTTGCGCTCGTCGAGTTGTGCGGCAAGGTATCGGTCCGCTCGCGCATCCACGGCGGTACCTCCGCGCCGCGCCCACGCGACATGAGCCTCGCCCGGGCCGTGGCACGCCTCACAGCCGACGCTGATCTCCGACCACGTCGTCGCGTACTCGCGCGTCGCGGGGTCGTAGCCCTTGCGCACGTTGGTCGAGTGGCAGTCTGCGCACATGAAATTCCAGTTCTGCTGTGCGCCGGTCCAGTGAAGCGGGTCGCCGGCCGTGATCCGCTCTCCGGGATACAGATGGAACCATCGCTGCCCGCCCCTTGTGACCGGCCGCGCATCCCACGCAAGACTTAGAGCCTGCAGGCGCCCGCGCGGGAACGCGACGAGGTACTGCTGAAGCGGCGACACGCCGAAGGTGTACTTAATCTCGAAGTCAGCGAGGCGACCGTCGGCGCCCTCTGTCCGCACGTAGAACTTGCCGGCGCGCCGGAAGAACGAGGAAGAAATGCCGGCATACGTGACCTGCCTTCCGTCGAACCGGCCAAGCACGGTGCTGTCGGTGGCGTCCGCCATCGCCTGCGCATGTTGGGATTCGCGCCAGGCCCGGCCCTCGCGTGCGTGGCACGCTTCACAGGCGCCGCTGCCGGCGTAGGTCGAGGCTGGCGCGACAGCCTCGCCGCCGCCTGGAGTCTCGCCTCGTCG
This sequence comes from Gemmatimonadota bacterium, assembly GCA_031398865.1. Classification (GTDB taxonomy): domain Bacteria; phylum Gemmatimonadota; class Gemmatimonadetes; order Gemmatimonadales; family Gemmatimonadaceae; genus JANNOC01. The sequence continues at coordinate 2,241 of JANNOC010000544.1, forward strand.
TGTGCTCGATCGCCAGACCAGCGTGAAGGTGATTCCCGCGACGAGCAGCAGCCCGCCGGCGGCAATGCCTCTGTGCTTGACCGTGAACGATGCCGCCGTTGACATGCCCCGTTACTCCCTCGAGCCCGGCGGCCGCGCCTTCCAATTCAGGATC
>JANNOC010000072.1:0-3048 GCA_031398865.1 Gemmatimonadota bacterium
CCCCGGGGTGAAGATCGCGGCAGCGGCTCACCATAGTTGCATTCCGCGAGCTGCGGAACATCCCTGTCGGGAGAATCGCGGCAGGGGGCGTCGGACATCCGCCGACAGGAATGGGGCAAGAGCCCCTACAGATTCCTATACGGTAGTACACTAATGTAGCTGGAGTCTTATGTGGCCGTACCCATCCTGCTGGAGATTTTCATGTCTCGCAATCCGCTCGCGCTCGCGCTGCTGGCCAGCACCATCATCCTTGGGGCGTGTGTAGAGAGCCCTTCCGCCCCCGCTGATCCGAACGCGCGTCGTCCGACGGTGCTGCGCATTGTGCCAGCCAGCGCGACCACCGGCGTCGATCCCACGAAGCCCGTGACGATCACCTTCAGCGGTCCGATGATGGCCGGGATGGAAATGCTTGTCGTCCTGCACGAGGGAGCAGTGACCGGTCCGCAGGTGGGCGGCACCTCCCGCTGGTCGGCCGACCGTACCGTGCTCACTTTCACGCCGAGCGCGATCCTCAAGGCCGAGACGAACTACATCCTGCACCTCTCTCCCGGCCTTCGGGGCGCGAACCGACAGATGATCGATCTGGCCGCGTGCACGGCGATCGGTGGACAGTACGTGAGCGCCGGCATGATGGGCTCCGGCGGCAGCATGATGAACGGCCAGTGGGGACCCGGCATGATGGGGACCGGCTGGCGGGCGAGCGACGGCACGTTCGGCATGTTCTTCACGCTCACCACCGCATTCCATCCGGGAGCACCTCGATAACCAGCATGGGGGCCAAGGCCCCCCGTGCTGCTCCCCCAGCGGACCGCTCTCTCAGCCGTCCGTCGGCGCTACCGGACAGAGCTCAGCGTTCTGGAGCGCGCGCCCGGCGATCGCCGTGAGTCGCGTATCCTGGTTCACGCGCAGCGCGCGAACGTTGCGGCGTGCCCGCCGCATCGCGGCTGAGATGAAGACGCGCGCGCAGTCGATCTGCGGAGCGGCGGCGTCCACACCGCCCGCGCGCTCGATCTCCCAGGTCGTCCGGGAGAGCACCGCGACCGACATATAGACGTCGATCGCGGCGTTGGCGAGGCGGAGCAGGACGAATTGCCGCTCGATCACCGCCATGCCGTGCGTGCGCAGGAGGCGTTCGACCGCGAGCGCGAGGCGATGGATGATCGTCGCGACCGAGTCGGCTTCCTCGCGCAGCGCGTCGTGCACGAGCGTGAACGACGCTGCGGTGAGCGTCCGCCGCACGCGGCCGGCGACGTACGAGCCGATGGCGCCAATGGAGTGCAGCGGGTCCCGAAAGTTCTTGCCGAGCGCCCTGAGTCGCTCCCCCGGCTGCTGCAGCGCCGTGAGCGCGATCAGCGCGCGGAGGATTTCGTTGGTGCCCTCGAAGATCAGGTTGATGCGCGAGTCGCGCACGGCCTGTTCGTACGGATACTCCTTCGAGTAGCCGATCCCGCCCGCGATCTGCAGCGCGTCGTTGCTGGCGCGGAACGCCAGCTCGCTCGCGAAGATCTTGCAGGCGGCGGTCTCCAGCGAGAAATCGACGCCGCCGCGGTCGACCATGCCGGCGGTGAGCATCCACGCCGAATCGGAGGCGTACGTCTCCGCCGCCGTGACAGCGATCTTCTGCTGAATCATTTCGAACGAGCCGATCGGCCGGCCGAACTGCTCGCGCTGCCGCGCGTGCACGAGCGCATGATGCATGATCCGGCGCGCGCCGAGCGACGACGCGGCGGCCAGTCCCAGCCGTCCCGAGTTGAGGATCTCGAGGGCGATCCTGAATCCCTGTCCCACCTCGCCCAGGCGATCACCGGCCGGGACGCGCACGTCGGTGAACGTCACGGTGCGCGTGTCGCTCGCCTTGATCCCCATCTTCTGCTCGGGCTGGCCGAGCGTGATGCCCGCGCTTTTCGCGTCCACGAGGAAGGCGGTCACACGCTGCTTCGACTTTCCGTCGATCGTGACAGGGACCTTGGCGAACACGGTGAACAGCCCGGCATAGCCGGCGTTCGAGATCCAGATTTTCGTGCCGGTGATGCTGTACGACGTCCCGTCGTCGCTCGGTGTCGCGGTCGTCGTCATCGCCTGCGCGTCGGAGCCGGATCCGGGCTCGGTGAGGCAGAAGGCGGCGATGATTTCGCCACTCGCGCAGCGCGGAAGCCAGCGCCGCTTCTGGTCGTCGGTGCCGAACAGCGTGATGCCCTTGCACCCGATGGACTGGTGGGCGCCGAAGTAGACGCACAGCGCCGGATCGGTGGCGCCGATCTCGCCGAACACCCGGTTGAACACCTTGGCCGACGCGCCGAATCCTCCATACGCCTCAGGGATGTTCATCCCCATCAGGCCGAGGGCGCGCATCCCATCGCGAACCGCGTCAGAAAATTTGCCGTCGTGATCGAGCTGCTTGGAGTCGACCGTATCCGCGGCGAAGGCCCGGAACGAGTCGAGGATCATCGTCAGTGATTCGCGCTCGTCGGCGGCGAGGACGGGAAATGGGAAGACGAGATCCTCGCGGATCTCTCCGAGGAAGACGCCCTTCGTGAAGGAGGCGTTGTTGTCGGGATCGGCGAGGTGCGCAGTGATGCTCATGCGGTGCTCGCCGCCGGAACGGGCCGGGGTTCGGGTTGCTCGGCGCCGAACGGTGCCACCGCCATGCCGGCGTCCTCCGCGGCTCGCACCTGGCGTTCCCTCCACAACGTGTAAACGGCCGGGATCACCACCAGCGTCAGCACGGTGCTCGAGATCATCCCCCCGACCATCGGCGCGGCTATCCGCTTCATGACGCTCGCGCCCGCTCCGCTCCCCCAGAGGATTGGAAGGAGTCCGGCCATGATCGCGGTCACGGTCATCATTTTGGGCCGCACACGCTCCACGGCACCTTCGACAACAGCCTCGTAGAGGTCCCGCACCGTCGCGCGACCGCCTCGCGCGAGCCGCGCCTTCCACGCGTGGTCGAGGTTGATCAGGTTGACGACCCCGGTTTCGGCCTCCACGCCGGATAGCGCGATGAAGCCGATCGTATAATCCGCGTGTGAAGGGCGGTAGGCCTCGATC
>JANNOC010000582.1:0-10237 GCA_031398865.1 Gemmatimonadota bacterium
GCCGACTTTCCGACGTTGCGAATCGCCCCCAGCCCGAACCGGATCCGCTTGTCGCCAATGACAGTGAACTTGTAGCCCGACTCGTTGACGTCGGGTGGCAGGAGCTCGATACCGATCTCGCGGGCTTCGTTGATGTACTTCACCACGGAGTCGGTATCGCCGATCTGCGAGGACAGCAGCGCGGCCATGAACTCCGACGGATGGTGCGTCTTCAGCCACGCCGTCTGGTACGCGATGATGGAGTACACGACGGAGTGCGCCTTCGGGAAGCCGTAGCGCCCAAAGGTCTCGAGCTGCCCCGCGATCGCCTCGATGACGCGCCGCTGGTGCCCGCGCGCGACGGATTTTTCGACGAACTTGCCAAGCTCCAGCTGAATCAGCGCGGCGTCCTTCTTCCCCACCGCCTTGCGCAGCACGTCGGCTTCGGCGAGCGAGATGCCGGCGAGCACCTGCGCGATGCGCATCACCTGCTCCTGGTAGGTGATCACGCCGTAGGTCGCCGCGAGAATCGGCTCCAGCTCCGGGAGCAGATACGACACAGGCTCTTCGCCGCGCTTCCGGCGGATGTACACCCGGTGCATGCCGGCGTCGAGCGGACCCGGACGGACGAGCGCGTTGGACGCGACGAGGTCATCAAAGCGATCGCAGCGCATGCTGCGGAGCACGTCCGTCGCGAGTGGCGACTCGAACTGAAACACGCCCACCGTGCGCCCCGCGCGCAGCACGCGATATGTATCCGCGTCGTCCAGCGCGAGCGTGCTGAGGTCGATCACCGTGCCCGTGCGCTGGCGGATGGACTCGACGGCATCGTTCAGTACGGTCAGCGTCGTCAGCCCGAGAAAATCCATCTTCAGCATTCCGGCTTTTTCCAACGCGTTCATGTCGTACTGCGTGACCACGATCCCCTCGTCGCTCCCCGCACCCGTCCCTCTGGACGCCTGGGTAAACACCGGCACGTAATCGTCGAGCGGCCCGGGAGCGATGACGACGCCGGCCGCATGCACGCCGCTGTGCCGCGACAGCCCTTCGAGCGCGATCGCGTAATCCAGCAGCTGCCGATAGCGCTCGTCCGACGAATACAATTTCGCGACGTCAGGGATCTGAACGCAGGCCTCCTTCACCGTCAGCGAATAGTTCGGCTGATTCGGCACGAGCTTGGCGAGCGCGTCGGTCTCCGCTGGGGTGAAGCCGAGCGTGCGCCCGACATCCTTGATGGCGGCGCGCGACTTGAGAGTGCCGAAGGTGACGATCTGCCCGACCGACTCCTTGCCGTATTTCTGGCGCACGTACTCGATGACTTCGCCGCGGCGCTCGTAGCAGAAATCCACGTCGATGTCGGGCATCGAGACGCGCTCGGGATTGAGGAAGCGCTCGAAGAGCAGGTCGAAGCGCAGCGGGCAGACGTCAGTTATTCGCAGCGCGTAGGCGACCAGCGATCCCGCCGATGAGCCGCGACCGGGACCCACCGGAATCCCGCGGTCCCGCGCCGCCTGGATGAAATCCGCCACGATCAGGAGATAGCCGGCGTAGCCGGTGCCGGTTATCACGCGAAGCTCGTAGTCCAGCCGCTCACGAACTTCCGAGGGGAGCGGCTCGCCATAGCGCGCGCGTGCGCCCGCTTCCGCCAAGCGGACGAGCAGCTCGTTCTCCGACTCCACTCCCGCGGGGAGCGGGAAGGACGGCAGGAAATATTTCTTGCCGAGCTCGATGTCCGTCTGCTCGGCGATGCGCAGCGTATTCTCGATGACGTCGGGGCGGTCCGGAAAGCGCTCGCGCATCTCGGACGCGTTCTTGAAATACAGTCCGCGGTCGTAATGCATCCGGTCCGCGTCCGAGCGATCCTTTCCGAGCCCGATGCACAGAAGCACGTCATGCGCGTCGTGATCGCTCTGCCGCAGAAAGTGCGCGTCGTTGGTTGCCACCACCGGCAGTCCGAGATCCTCGGCCAGACGGAAGATCTGCTGATTCAGCGCGTGCTGCCCCGGCGAATCGTGGCCCTGCACCTCGAGGTAATACCGGTCGCCGAAAAGATTCGCATACCAGGAGGCGGCCTCGCGCGCGGCGTCGTAGCGGTTGCCGAGCAGATGTGACGCGACTTCGCCGGCCATGCAGGCGGAGCTCGCGACCAACCCTTCGCTGTACCGCGCGAGAAGCTCGCGATCCATGCGCGGCTTCACATAGAACCCCTCGGTGTACGCGAGGGAGGAGAGTTTGACGAGATTGCGGTAGCCGGTCGCGTTTTGCGCGAGCAGGACCAGATGGTAATATGGCTTCTGGCCCTGGGTGGAACGCGTGCGCGCGCGGCGGTCGCCGGTCGCGACGTACGCCTCCATCCCGATGATCGGCTTGAGATGCGCCTTACGCGCCTTCTCCTGAAAGTCCCATGCGCCGTGCAGATTGCCGTGGTCGGTGATCGCGAGCGCCGGCTGTTCGAGCTCCAGCGCGCGGCCAATCAGGTCATCGATCCGGTTGGCGCCGTCGAGGAGAGAGTATTCCGAGTGGCAGTGCAGATGGACGAAGGACATCAGGCCTACAACATAGCGAAAGCGGCGCGAGGCGTAAAGTTGCCAGGGATCTCGGATCATAGCGTCAACTCATCGTACCGCAATAAGTTGCAGCACTGGACCAGCGTGAGAAAACACGTTTGCACGGGCGTGCTGTTCGCCGCATTGTGCATGGGCCCCCACGCTGCCCTGCTGGCACAGAGCGGAGCGTCGGACGATCGCGGCGGGCGACACGCCGCCATCCTGCTGGAACTGCCTGCGAGTGCCCGGGCGCTCGCGCTGGGTGACGCAGCGACCGCTATCGAAGGCGACGCGTCGGCACTGCACTACAATCCCGCACAACTCGCAGGCGTGCGTCGCTGGTCGGCAGGAATGTCGATGCAGCGCCACCTCGCACAGTCCACGCTGGGTGCGGCCGCGGCGGCGCGCCGTATCCGCGGGACTGTCTGGGCGATTGGGCTTCAGGCGCTCGCGTACGGGAACGAAGCGGAGGTCGCGTGTCCGATCGCCGAGCCGGACTGCACAGCCGGCGATTCAACCGGGCGACGCGTGTCCGCCGGCGACATCGCGATCTCGGCGGGCTTTGCTCGACCGGTCGGGTCCCTGCGTGCAGGCGCGGCTGTGAAATTCGTCAGGCAGGAGATCGCGGGCGACGCGGGCGGTACCGTGGCTGTTGACGCGGGGCTCGCGCTTCCGTTGGCTGGGGGTGTGACGCTGGGCGCTGCGCTACAGCATGCGGGGCCATCGCTGGAATTGGCCGGCACGAGCGCCGCGCTGCCACGACTTATACGCGTGGGCGCCGCGATCACCCGGCCCGCGCCGCTTTCGATACCGTTGCACGTGACGGCCAGCGCGGACGCGCTCTGGCGGCGCGATGCATCCGGCTCCGCGGCGGGAGGACTGGAGCTGTCGTGGCGTCGCACGTCTGATCTCGCGCTGCACGCGCGGGGCGGGATCGTCTCACGCGCGCCGGGGTCGGCGGCGCGGCGCTGGTCACTGGGCGGAGCGGTGGAGCGCCAGCGTTTGGCGTTCGACTATGCGTATCACGACTACGCATTCCTGGGGAGTGTGCATCGCGTCGGAGTGCGTGCATGGAAGTAGCACGCGTGAAGCGCGTGCTCGTTCGCGTCGCGGCCGGACTGGTAATTCTCCTCGCCGGCTACTTCCTTCTCACCCCAACCGGTCGGTACCTCCTGCGCGCCGCGTGGGAGGAAGCGAGGATTCTCGCGCGCCGCCGGCCCATCGCGGAGGTTATCGCCGACCCGACCACCGACACACGCACGCGCGGGCGCCTCGAGATCGTGCTGGCCGCGAAGCGCTACGCCAGCGACTCGCTTGGGCTATCCGTGGATGGCAGCTTCTCCACGTTCGTCCGGTTGCGCAGCGATACTCTGGTCCTGGTGCTCTCGGCCGCACGGCGTGACCTGTTGATCCCGCGTACCTGGTGGTTTCCCGTCGTGGGTCGCGTTCCGTACAAGGGCTTCTTCGACACGGACGCCGCGCGCGCCGAGCGGCAGCGCTTCGTTGACGAGGGGTGGGACGTGCACCTGCGGCCGGCGTCCGCATTCAGCACGCTCGGCTACTTCGACGATCCGCTGCTGTCCACGACATTACGCCAGGACAGTGTGGACCTCGTGAACACCGTGATCCACGAGTCGACGCACAGCACGTTTTACGCGAAGGGGAAGGCCACCTTCAACGAGTCGTTCGCGAGCTTCGTGGGAGCGCGCGGTGCCGCCGCCTTCTTTCGGTCGCGCGGCGACAACGTCGCGGCCGCGCTCGCCGACGCGCGCTGGGACGACGAGAAGACGCTGGGCACCTTCTGGAGGGCGCTGTACGCGACGCTGGACTCCGCCTTCGCGCGGCATCCGGCCGACAGTGCAGCGCGGCTCGCGGCACGAACCGAAATCTATCGCGACGCCCGCGACCGACTCGTAGATGACTTCGGGCCGCTGCTACGCACGGTGAGCCTGCGGTATCTCCAGCGTGTTCCGCTGGACAACGCGGCGCTGCTCGCGCGTCGCGTGTATGGCACCGACCTCGCGCTCTTTGACAGCGTCTACGAGGCCGGCGGCCGCGATGTGCGCCGTGCCACCGCGCGCGTCGTGCAGTCGGCCAAAGCCGAGCCCGACAAACCGTGGGACGCGGTCCGAGCGCTCCTTCGCTCGCCCGATACGAGGAACGCACCATGAGCACCGTCCTGAGACGAGGCAAGCCGCCGCGATTCGCCAACGACGTCCTGGCCACAGCACGCGACGGCATGGTGGTTGGGATCCGGGCGGGGAAGGAACCGCACCGGATCATCGGAATCTGGTGCGTTGTGGTGGAGGGACGCGTCTTCGTTCGGTCGTGGAGCCGCACGCCGGGCGGTTGGTGGCGTTCGCTCCGCGACGATCCACGCGGTGTGGTGGCGGTAAACGGGCGCGAGTTTCCGGCGCGCGCCATCCAGACGCGCAGCGAGCGTCTGAAGGACGCGGTGGATAATGCTTATCGCGAGAAGTACCGGACGCCCGGCTCGGTCAAGTATGTGCGCGACCTGTGTCGCGCACAATCACGCGACACGACCACGGAACTGGTGCCGGTGATCCGGCAGGCGCGCGCCCGGCGCTAGCTCTCGAAGCGCCCGCGCATGATCGCCCGCAGGTCCAGTCCGGCCGGTGGAGGCGCGGGCGGCGAGGGTTGCGGAGCGGTGCCCGCGAGCACGACGCGTTGCATCCGCTCGCGAACGCCGCGATCGAGAAAACGCGACAGCTGATCCATGCTGTAGTCCGCGCTACGCCGAGAGCTGTAGGCGTTCAGCGGATACGTGATCGCGAGGTGATTCCGCGCGCGCGTCATCGCGACGTACATCAACCGCCGCTCCTCCTCGAGCTCATCGTGATCGTGAATCGCCCGGGACATCGGAAACCATCCGTCCACGACCCAGATGAGGAAGACGGCGTCCCACTCCTTCCCCTTTGCGGAGTGGGCGGTACTGAGGATCAGCACATCATCCTCGGAGTCGCTGCCACCGGAGAGATCCTGCGTTGCCGACGGTGGTTCGAGCGCGAGTGCCGACAGAAAGGCAGCGCGGTCGGGGTAGCCGCCGGCAATCGTCTGCAGTTGCTCCAGATCAGCAAGCCGCGGCTCCGCGCGATCGTAGCGCTCGCGCAGAATGTCGTCGTACATCACGCGGATGCGCTGAATGTCGCCGCTCACCGAGTGCGCATTGCCTGACACGCTGCGCAGTTCATCGAGGAGCGCGCTGACGTTCGCGTGCGCGGCGCGTGCGCGCGCTGGCGGGACGTGCCGGCCAAACATGGTCGGATCCCACCCGCTGTCCGCCATCGCCGTGATGGCCGCGCGCGCGGTGGCGTCGCCAACGCCGGGGAGCAGTGAGAGCAGGCGATACCAGCTGACCTCATCGCGCCCATTCTCCACCACGCGCAGAAAAGCCAGGATGTCCTTGATGTGCGCGGCCTCCAGGAACTTCAGCCCGCCCCATTTCTCGAAGGGGATCTTGCGATTGGTCAGCTCTATTTCCAGGTCCGCGGACATGTAGCCCGCGCGGAAGAGCACGGCAATCTCGCGCAGCGGCGTGCCTTCTTCGTGCAGCTCGAGGGTACGCTCCACCACGAAACGCGTCTGCTCCTGCTCGTCGCGCGCCGTCACCAGCCACGGTGCTTCTCCCCCGACGCGTTCCGTCCACAGCTGCTTGGTGAAGCGTTCCGCGGCGCGTGAGATGAGCGTGTTGGTCGCGTCCAGAATCGGCTTGGTGGATCGGTAGTTCTGCTCGAGGGTGACACTCGACGTGCCGTCGAAGTGCGACGGAAAGTCGAGAATGTTGCGAAAGTTGGCGCCGCGAAACGAGTAGATGCTCTGCGCATCGTCGCCGACGACGGTGATGTTTCCGTGCGCACACGTGCCGCGAAGAATACGCGCCTGCAGGGCGTTGGTGTCCTGGAATTCGTCCACGAGCACGTGGTCGTACAGCGCGCCGAGCCTGGCCGAAAGTTCAGGTGACATCTCCAGCATCGTCGCCCAGAAGAGCAGCAGGTCATCGTAATCGACGAGATTGCGCTCCGCCTTTCGCGCCGTGTAATCGACGAAGACGCGCCGGATGTCTTCCAGGTACTCGAGAAATTGCGGGTACGCCTCGCGCAGGATCTCGTCCACCGGAATGCCGGTGTTCACGTGGCGCGAGTACACCCAGTGCAAGGTTTCCTTGCGCGGAAAGCGCTTGCCCTTCTGCGCGAGGCCGAGTTGGGCGCGGGCGAGCTGCATCAGATCGACCGCGTCGCCCTGGTCCATGATGGTGAAGTCGGCGGACAGGCCCGCACTGGCGCCGAAGCGGCGCAGGAGCCGGTGCGCCGTCGCGTGGAAAGTTCCGCCGTGCACCTGCCTGCCCGAGGCGCCCACGAGCCGCTCAGCGCGCGCGAGCATTTCCTGCGCGGCGCGCCGCGTGAAGGTGAGGAGCAGGATGCGTTCGGGCGCGGTGCCCGTATCGATGAGGTGCGCGACGCGGTACACGAGCGTGCGCGTCTTGCCTGTACCGGCGCCCGCGATGATCAACAGAGGGCCGCCGGTGTGCATCGCCGCGGCGGCCTGGGCGGGATTGAGTTCCGCGGAAAAGTCGCGGCCCACGCTGCGTGCCGTGGCGGGGCGAACGCGCGGATGATAGACGCGAGGCTCGTCACTCATCCGGCCAAAGATACCCCGCGCGTCAGACCATTGTCATGCAGCCTCCGCCACATGGCGGAATCCGGCGTCACACGCTAGCGCTTTTCGTGCTTGAGCGAGACTGAATTGATGCAGTAGCGCTGTCCTGTCGGTTTCGGACCGTCGTCGAAAACGTGCCCCAGGTGCGACTTGCAGCGCTTGCAGTGCACCTCCGTCCGTCGCATTAGCAGCGCGTTGTCGCTTTCCGTCTCCACCGCGTCCACGCTCGCGGGCGCGAAGAAACTCGGCCAGCCCGTGCCGGAATCAAACTTCTCGGTCGAGCGGAACAGTTCCGCGTCACAGCATGTGCAGCGGTAGACGCCCGGTTCCTTGAAGTCGTTGTAGGCTCCCGTGAACGCGCGCTCCGTGCCTTGCTGTCGGCAGACACGATATTGCTCGGGAGTGAGCTGTTGCGCCCACGTCTCGTTGGATTGCTCGGTCTTGTCAGTCATGTCGAAGGGCTGAAGGTCACGACATCAACACCGGCGAACGGCGCTGAGTTCCCGCACGGGCAAGCGGATGTCCGCGTTCCGTCAGGCTTCCCCTGCCACGGGAATCGGCAGGTCGAGATCGGACAGCGAAAGTGTTCGCGCAGTGAGCTCGAACACCGTCGCAAACGCACGCGATACGCAGTCCGCGACATCGGTCATGGGCGCCAGGGCGACGCCGCGCTCGCGCGCGATGGACGTCATGACGACGTCGCGGATGCCACACGGCACGATGAGATCGAAAAATGCCAGATCGGTATTCACGTTAAGCGCGAAGCCATGCCACGTGACCCAGTCACGCGCATGGACTCCGATGGAGGCGATCTTGCGCCCTTGTGTCCATACGCCCGTGTAACCGGCGCTGCGTTCCGCTGCGATCGAGAGCTCCGCGAGGGCGCGAATCAGTGCCTCCTCCACCTGTCGCAGATACCAGTGAAGGTCCTGGCGGTGCCGTTTGAGGTCCACAATCGGGTAGCCGACCAACTGGCCCGGACCATGGAAAGTGACGTCGCCGCCGCGCTCGACTTCGAAGAGATCCACTCCGTGCCGTGCGAGCCGTTCGCGTGAGGCGAGCAGGTGTGGGTGCTTGGAGGAGCGGCCGAGTGTGACGACGGGCGGGTGCTCCACGAGGAGCAGAAGGTCTTCGGTGACGCGGCCCGCGATGCGCGCGCGCGCGGCTTCCCGCTGTAGCTCGAGCGCCTCCTGATACGGCATCCGCCCGAGATCGACCGTCCACAGCTCGCGCATGGGCGCGCTCAGCCGCCCGTCGTCGCGGCGTTCGCCGTATGCCGGGCGGTGGATGCGGCGGACGGCCGGCCGCCGCGTCCGCTGTCGCCGGTTGGAGAGCGGACCGTCGGATCCGCATACCGCTTCGCGAGCGCGTCGCGCAGCGGGTAGAGATGCTCGGCTGCGACGCCGTGCTCGATGCGCGCGATGAGCTGTCCGTAGGTATCCGTCATGCGTGAATCATCTTGCCGAGGGAATCCAGCACGGCCTCCGCGACGGCCTCGGACAGGGTGGGATGCGCGTGAATGGCCAGATCAACCTCCTCGACGGTGTATTCGTTCTCTCGCGCCACAACGAGCTCGTGAATGAGCTCGGTAGCATGACTCCCAATGATGTGTGCTCCGAGAATTTCGCCGTACCTGGCGTCGCGAATGATCTTTACGAAGCCGTCCGTCTCGCCTGACGTGCGCGCACGCCCGTTGGCGGAGAATGGAAACTTCCCGACTTTGTAGTCCAGCTTCCTTTCCTTGCACTGCTGCTCGGTGAGGCCCACGGATGCGACTTCCGGGTGGCAGTAGGTGGCACTCGGAATGTTGGCGTAGTTAACGAGATGCGGATGCTTGCCGGCCAGCAGCTCCGCCAGCACGAAACCCTCGCGCGAGCCCTTGTGCGCGAGCATCGGCCCGCCGGCGACGTCGCCGATCGCGTACACGCCCTTCGCGCTGGTCTCGAACTTCTCGTTGATCTTGATGAAGCCGCGCTCGGTCGTTTGGACCCCGGCTTCCTTGAGTCCCAGGTTCTCGACGTTAGGCGCGCGTCCCGCGGCCACGAGCACCTTCTCCACTTCCAGCTCCTTCTTCTCGCCACCCGTTTCGACCGTCATCCGAACAGAGGCTTTCCCTACTTTGACGCCGGAAATCCTGGCGCCGGTGATAACGTCGATCTTCCGCTTCCTGAACGCCTTGGCCAGTTCCGTCGCGCAGTCGGCGTCCTCCAGCGGAAGCACGGTTGGCAGGACTTCGAGAAGAGTGACCTGTGTCCCGAACGCGTTGAAGACGTCGGCGAATTCACAACCGACTGCCCCCGCCCCGATCACCGCGAGGCTCGCGGGGGCCTTTTCCAGGATCAACGCCTCGTCCGAGCTCAGCACGGTGGACTTGTTCAGCTCCAGACCGATCTGCGGGAGTCCTTTCACCCGCGAGCCGGTGGAGATGACGATGGCTCGCTTGGCGTCATGCTTCTCTTCCTTGCCGTCGGCACCAGCGACGGTAATCGCGTTCTTGCCGGTGAGCTTGCCGGTGCCCTTGATCCACGTGACCTTGTTCTTCTTGAAGAGAAACTCGACGCCTTTGGAGTTCTGCGCACTGACGCCGCGCGAGCGTTTGACCGCGACGCCGTAGTCCGTCTGGACGTCGCCCACGCTGATGCCGAACTCCTTGGCGTGGCGAACTTTGTTGGCCAGCCCTGCGCTCTCGAGGAGCGCCTTCGCGGGGATGCATCCCCACAGCACGCAGGTGCCCCCAAGGCCCTCCCTTTCTATGACTGCGGTCGACAGTCCGAGCTGGGCGCACCGGATGGCGCCGACGTAGCCGGCGGGGCCGCCGCCGATAAAAATGACATCGAAAGAGGGCATGGAAGCAAGCCAGGAAAAAGGCGAAGTGCGCTGCTAGGCGAGGCGCACCGATGCTGAAAGATATGGCGCGGGACGGGTGACGCCACCGGGAAGCCCAATGGTGGCGAAGGCTGTTCCGGCCCGGTTGCGGAAAAGCGCGACTGGATGGATGTTGGATGCGAAATCATTCCCGATGCGCTATGCATGGC
>JANNOC010000082.1:0-3943 GCA_031398865.1 Gemmatimonadota bacterium
TCTCGCCGCGGCGCGCGAGGATTTCCGCCGGAACGCGGTGGATGTCATTTACGGAACGATCCGGCTGATCGAGCGCGACGTGGAGAGCTTTCTCCCGTGGGCGCGCGAGGCGTGCGTGTGCATCATTTTCAACCTGCACACGGAGCACACGCCGAGCGGCATAGAGCGTTCCGCGGACGCGTTCCGCCGGTTGATCGACATGGCCGCGATGCGCGGCGGCAGCTACTACCTCACGTATCACCGCTACGCGACGCGCGAGCAGGTGCTGCGCTGTCACCCGCGTCTGCCGTCCATGCTCGAGCGGAAGCTGCGGTACGATCCCGCGGAGCGATTTCAGAGCGATTGGTATCGCTGGTACAAGGCGATGGTCTCGGGCCAGTGAGAGTGTGGATGTCCGGATGAGGAAGGGCGAGTACTCGGTTGTCAGTGATTTAGTTGTCAGTGTTCAGTTGACACGCCGCGATATCGCCCGCGCGATAACGCCGATCAGTAGCGAACCAGCGCGTGAACGCGGCGTGAGACCAGGCGCTCCCGGCCGGCCAGGAAGCCCAGCTCGATCAGGAGGCTGATTCCGACGACCGTCGCGTGCAGCCGCTCGACCAATTGGCACGTCGCGTTCGCCGTTCCACCGGTCGCGAGTACATCATCAACCACCAGCACGCGCGAGCCCTGCTCGCACGCGTCGCGGTGAATTTCGAGCGCATCGCTGCCGTACTCCAGGGCGTACTCCACGCGCTCCGTCCGGAACGGGAGCTTGCCGACCTTTCGCACGGGGACGAAGGCCGCACCCAGGGCCAACGCGACCGGTGCGCCAAGAATGAACCCCCTGCTCTCCACCGCGACGACGTGGGTCACGCCGTCGTCGCGAAACGGGGCGGCCATCGCGTCCGTGGTTTGTCTGAGCAGGTGGGGATGGGCCAGCAGCGGCGTGATGTCCTTGAAGACGATGCCGGGCTGGGGGAAATCCGGAATGTCGCGGATGTGATCGCGGATCTCGCGTTCCAGGGCAGCAGTGACCGCCATGTCTATCGTACCACCTGAAACGGGTGCTCCAGCACCGGCATGTCCGACTCCGGCAGCGTCACCACGCGGTCGACGCGGGCGCCCGGCGGCCCCTCGCGCACCGTGTCGAGCAGGAGCGTGAGTTGCTGCTGCTCTCCCGACGCCGCGATCTCCACCTCGCCGCTGGGCAGGTTTCGCACCCACCCCGCGAGCCCGAGCCGCCGCGCTTTCTCGCGCACGAACCAGCGGAATCCCACGCCCTGCACGATGCCGGACACTCGATAGTGAGCGGCAGGCATCCGGCTAGCGGCGCGCTCCCAGCAGTGCTGACAATGCAGTCGCGAGGGCGGCTGCCTCATCCATCGCCGAGGCTCCGGCGTTAGGCAGGATGAGCTCTCCGGCGCGTATACGGCGGGCCACGGATTCGAGCGCATCCGCGGCACCGTTGGGTTCCTCCGCGACGCGTTCTCTGCCGGCGCCCCCATGGGAATCCCCCACCGCCGCCTGATCCCACGAGCCGGCGGCGTCCGCGGAAAACGTCCCGTCAGAATAGACGTCGGCATGCGTGCCTTCGCGCCACGGCGGCGAATCGTCGGCGTCGGGAGAGGCGCCGCCGCCGCGCGACATGCCGGTGGAAGGCGACGCGTCGGCGTCCGGCGAGGCTCCCGCGTCGGTGGTCTCGATGGCCGCCGCGTCGTCGTCGCCGTGCGCGGAATATGTGATCGCGTCCGGATTCTCAGGCGCGCCCGCCGCGTCGTGAGGAAGAAGCGGCGGACTCGCATCATACTCCGCAGCCGTGCGGGCCGTCTCCCATGGAGGCAGCGGCGGCGCCGGCAGCGCGAAATCATCCGATGCGGCGTCAACGACGGCACTCTCGGACTGCGCTGGCTGCGCGGGAGGGACGTCGGGCTTCGGGAGACGGGCGTCCGCGTCGCTGTCGCCAGCACCCGTCGCCGCTTCCAACGCAGACTCGCTGCCGACAGGAGTCTGCCTGCCTGGTGTCACGCGACTGGTTCCGCCCGCCGCCTTCTGGCCAGCCGGTGCGAATGGCGCTTGTGTCGGCCGCGCTCCCTGCGACGGTGTGGCGGGTCCGCGCGGCGCGGACGGTGCTCCGCGAAAGGGTGGGACGCTTGGGCGCGCGGGGCGACCCGCGCGATCGTCATTCTTGTCGGACATGGTGACTCCACCTTGCAAACTGGTGAGCGGCGCGTTGACGCGCACCTGCGGTCGAGCGCTTCGTCCTAGCTGGGCCAGCCGTGCGCCCCCATCATCGGGACGAAGCGCACCGGCGCGATGTCCCGGCGCTCGAGCACCTGCCCCTTCTTGGTGAAGACGCACAGCATCTGTTCCTGTTTCGAGCCCACGGGAATCATCATGCGCCCACCCTCGGCCAACTGTTCCGCCAGCGGGGCCGGCACGTTCGGCGCCGCCGCGCTGACAAGAATGGCGTTGAAGGGCGCATACTCCCGCCAGCCGATGGTTCCATCGCCCAGAAGCAGCGACACATTGCGCGCGCCGACCTGCTGGATGATCTCGCGCGCGCGGTCGAGCAGCGCCGGGATGCGCTCGATGGAAAACACCTGCGCGGCGAGGTGCGAGAGCAGCACCGTTTGATAGCCAGAGCCCGTTCCCAGCTCCAACACGCGCTCGCTTCCGTTCAGGGCGAGTACGGACAGATAGCGAGCGTGAATGGACGGCTGTGAGATCGTTTGCCCATTGCCGATGGGCAACGCGGCATCCTCATAGGCGCGGTGCCGCACACCCGTGGGCACGAACAGGTGCCGCGGCGTGAGGTCGAAGGCCCGCAATACCGCGAGGTCGTGTATCCCGCTGGACTGCAAGCTCTCGAGCAGACGGCGTCGCGCGCCGCCGAACGTGCTGGCTACGGGTCCCGCCACCATGTGCCTGCATCATTGAGCACCGAGTGGTGCGTCAGATCGAGATGTAACGGCGTGACGGAGATATAGCCGTCCCGTATGGCCTGGAAGTCGGAGTCGCCCATGCCGGTCCACTCCGCCTGTCCGCCGCCGATCCAGAACAGATCACGACCCCAGGGATCCTTCATCGGCTTCAACGAGTCGGAGTACACACGCCGGCCGAGCCTCGTCAGGCGCACGCCACGAATCTCGCTCGCCCGGACGGGCGGGAGATTCACGTTGAACAGCGTGTCCTTGGGAAACGCCGGCAGCGTGGTGAGATGCCGCAGGAGTGGAGTGAGCGCGACGACCTGATCGTCCAGCAACGCGGGATCGGCGCGCAGATCGCCCCCCGCGAAGGAAATCGCGATGGACGGAATTCCGAGCATCAACCCCTCCATCGCCGCCGCGACCGTGCCGGAGTACAGGACATCCTCGCCCATGTTCTGGCCGTGGTTGATCCCGCTCAACACGAAGTCCGGGCGCTCCGGCATCAGTGCCTCCACGGCAAGCATGACGCAATCCGTGGGCGTGCCATCCACCTGAAAGCGGCGGTCGCCGCGTGCCACGGGGCGCACGGGGTGATGCAGCGTGAGCGAGTGACTGGTGGCGCTCTGCTCGCGATCGGGCGCGACGACCGTGAGCTCCCCCAACGGCTGGGCCGCTCGCACGAGACACTCCAGCCCGTAGGCGAGGATCCCGTCGTCGTTGGTGCAGAGAAGGCGCATTATCCTCGCATGCCTGACGAGGCGCCAACGCCCGACAGAAAGCTGCGATGCCGCCAGATCGTCGCCACCACACGCAGGGACCGAGCGGAAGTCCGCTGACGCCCGTCTCTTCGTAGAGCTCGCGGAGGGCCGCCTCTTCGTAGCTCTCGCCCTCTTCGAGCCCTCCGCCCGGCGTGAACCAAAAGGGCTGGCCTGTCTCTTCGTCAGGTTCGGAGACGGTGAAGAGAAGGATACGGTCGTCGGGATCGAGGAGGATCACCCGGGCTGAGGGGCGAAGGAAGGGGTCTTCGCGGGTGT
>JANNOC010000634.1:0-17871 GCA_031398865.1 Gemmatimonadota bacterium
GCAGCGGCAAGACCATCGTGTCGCTCTTCGCCGCGCTGCTGGCACTGGAGAACGGCTTTCAGGCCGCGCTGATGGCGCCGACCGAGTTGCTCGCGGAACAACATCAGCGGACCATCGAGCGCTTGCTCGCGCCGCTGGGCATCGTCCCGCTGCTCGTGACCGGCGGGCAGGGTGTGCGCGAGCGCCGCGTCGCGGCGACGCGCATGGCGGAGGCGGGGCCCCTGCTCGCGATCGGCACGCACGCGCTGGTGCAGGAGGGCGCCCGCTTCGCACGCCTCGGATTCGCCGCCATTGACGAGCAGCACCGCTTTGGCGTCGAGCAGCGTGCCGCCCTCGGCGCCAAGCAGGCGCCCGGCGCGGAGCGCCCCGACGTGCTGCTCATGACCGCGACGCCGATCCCGCGTTCGCTCGCGCTCACCATGTACGGCGATCTCGACGTCAGTGTGCTGGATGAGCGCCCACCCGGTCGTCTCCCGGTCACAACGGCGCTGCGTCCCGAGTCGGGCCGGCAGCGTGTGCTGCAATTCCTCGATCACGAAGTCGACAACGGGCGGCAGGCGTACATCGTCTATCCGGTCATCGAGGACTCCGAGAAGACCGATCTCAAGGCCGCCACCACCATGCACGCGGCGCTCGCCGCCGGACCGTTCGCCCATCGCCGCGTCGCGCTGCTGCACGGGCGCATCGGGGCGGAGGAGCGAGATGCGACCATGCGCGAGTTTCGCGATGGGCGCATCGACATTCTGGTGGCGACGACCGTGATCGAAGTCGGCATTGACGTGCCGAACGCGAGTGTCATGCTCATCGAACATCCAGAACGCTTCGGCCTGTCGCAGCTGCACCAGCTGCGCGGACGGGTCGGGCGCGGCTCGGACGCGGCGTACTGCATTCTGCTCGGCGACGTGAGCCCGGAGGCCGCCGAACGGCTGCGCGTGTTCGTGGAGACCGACGATGGCTTCGAGATCTCGCGCGCCGACCTGCGGCTGCGGGGGATGGGGGATCTCTTCGGCGAGCGGCAGAGCGGCGTCGCCACATTCCGGATCGCGGACCCGCTGCGTGATGAGGTGCTGTCGGAGCGCGCGCGCGAGGCGGCGACACGTTTGCTGGATGCCGATCCGGAGCTCACGCGGCCGGAGCACGCGCCTATGCGACGGATGCTTGGCACCCGATACGCGCGTGCACTGGAGCTGTTCCGCGTGGGCTAGCGGCATCCGGTGACGCGGATGGATCATTCCCGCATGCGCGTCGTCCTGGCGGTTTGTGCCTCGCTGCTGGCTCTGCCGACCATCGTGTGCGGGGTCGGAGCGCAGGCACGCGCCTCCCCACGCACGCTCGTGTTCGCCATCGACGGTCTCGCCTACGACGCCTTCCTGGTTGCGCGGGAGCGCGGACTCTTCAAGCGCTTCGGACACCACGGCGGACTCGTCGCGACCTACCCCGCCATGAGCAATCCGTCGTGGACCGAAGTATTCGGAACACGACGCGTCTTCGGCAACGCGCAGGGCAACATTCGCACAGCGGAAGCGGCCTACTTCGATCTCGACGCGATGCGCGTGGTGGACGACCCGCGCAACGTCGTCAACCGGCAGGCAAATCCCTATCACTACACGCGCGTCCTCGATTACTTCTTCGATCCGCTCGCGGAGCCGTTGATGTACCTCCCCAACCGGCGCCTCCTCGACCGCGAGTTGACCGAGTTGGAACGGGAAGTGACGTCGCGTTTCACCGACGATCACTTCATCGCGTACGTGTCCGGCGTCGACGCTGTCGCGCATACACATGCGGGGGCCCTGTACTCGTACCTGCGCCAACTCGATGCGACCATCGAGCGCATCCATCGGCACTTCACGGCGCGCGGGGAGCACGTGTCGATGTGGATCGTGTCCGACCACGGGAACGCCGGCGGGTTCGCCGAAGGGGGAGCGGAAGTCCCCCTGCGCGTGACCAGTCTGCGTGACGCCGCAGCGGCCGCAGGCCTTCGATTGGTCGAGCGGGGACGGATGACCGGGAACGACGAGGTCGCGATTCCGGTGCTCGCACTGGGCTCCCTGGCGGGGGTGTACTTCGGGGACCTGGCTCGCCGGCGCGATTTTTCGAGTGCCGCACTCCGCAATCCCGCGGTGGATCTGGTCACCTGGCTCGAAGTCGAGGGCACCCGTGACGCGGAGCGCCACGTCGTCATCCGCGGCCGTCTCGGGCGCGAGGCACGCCTGCACTGGCGCAGGCGCGGTGACCGCCTCGAGGTCGCCTACCTCGCGATGACGGGCAACCCGCTCGACGTCCCCGACCGTCTCGTCTCTCGCGCCGGCGCCATGCGCTACGTCAGCGATCGCGCGATGTTCGAGGGGACGCGCGGCGGCAACTATCCCGATGCGCCGTTTCGCCTCGTCGAGAGTGCCGAGAAAAGCGTGGAGAACGCGCCGGACCTCATGGTGAACCTGCGCGACGGATTCGCCTTCGAGGGCACACTGACGCGATACGTCGAGATGGTGCGCACGCATGGCTCGCTGTCGGCGCGCTCGACGCTCGGCGTCGTGGCGAGCAGCGGCGGCCGGATTCCACCGCGCGTGCGCGGGCGTGACGTGCTCGCGCTGCTGGGGATCCGCGAGGAGACGCTCTTCCACCGCGTGCAGAACCTCATGCGGACGGATCCGGCCGAAACGTTGCGCCGCGTACGGGAGGGCGCTGGGCATGGAGTGCCCACCGGCATTGACGATGATTCTCCGGACCTGCGCTTCCTGCGCCGCGGCCGGCCGCTCGCGGCATCGATGGATGTCTTCACTGCCGCCGACCTGCGCGAGTTTGCCGCCCTGCTGCCGCGATCCGACAGCGGGGGTGATTCGGCCTGGTCCAGCAAGTGGCGCGACGTCCGCTCGATTCTCCGGCGCACGGACCCTGCGCAAGGCGTGACGCGCCATCTCGATACCTTGCTCGCGCTGGGCGACTCCAGGTTGGCGGAGCAGGAACCGGACAGCGCGCTGGCGAGCATTGAGGCCCGCCTGTTGGCGATTCCCGGGCTCGCGCCCCTCGCGGAGCTACGCGGCGCCCTCGCCGGACCAGCCTCGGATCAGCAACCGGGTACGGCTGCGCGTGCGGCGGACGCGCTGCGTCGCGCGGTCATGAAGCTGTATACGACGCCCTTTTTTCTGAACGAAGCGCTCATGGCGCCTGAAACGGAGACGGTACCGGAGACGCGCGATCTCGCGTTCGCGGCACGCTGGCAGCGCGACCTTCGGCCGCGGCTGATGCGCGATAGTGTCACCTCGCCCGACGACGGCGAACTCGGCGCCGCGCTCTTCGCCGCCGTGTTCGCGGAACGCAAGCTGTGGGCGTCGGTCGCGCCCGCGACAATTCCCTTGTTGTACAATCCCGCGCCCGACGACGTCACGGTGGTGTACGTGCCGGGGATCTACAATGAGCTGTTCGATCATGAGATCTTTTCGCGCGGCCTGCGCGCCATCCGCGAGCGTCTGGGCGTCCGCACGTTGTACGCGGACGTGGACGGGCGTTGTTCGTCAGGCCGCAACGCGCTGGAGATCGTGGACCTGCTGCGACGCGACACGCGGCGACGATTCGAACGCGGCTACCCGCGTCCCCGGTACCTCCTTCTGGGATACTCGAAAGGCGGTGTCGACGCCACCGAGGCGTTGCTCGTGGACACGGCGCTCACGCGCTCGCAGATCGCCGGGCTGCTCACCATCGCGTCGCCGCATCACGGTACCAGACTGGTGACGTCCGCGGAGCTTCCGGCGCTGGTCACCGAGCGCGCCGTGGCGCGCGCGCTTCCCGCCGCGTGCCGCGAGGAGAGCGCGGTGGCGTCGCTGCGGCCTACCACGCGCGCACGCTTCTGGGAGGAGCATGGGGCGCGGGTCGCGGGCCTGACGCGCTTTTTTTCCATTGCGTTCGTGAGCGACATGCAGCACGCGCACCCCTGGATGAAGCTCACGAAGACGCTCGCGGCGTTCCGCGCTCCGAATGACGGCGTCGTCCCGCTGGAGAGCGCCCGATTTCCGCACTTCATGCACGCGGTGGATCTGGGTGTCGTGGACGCCGACCACCTCGCCGGCATTCTGGCGTCGTACTTCAACCATTGCGCCATTCTCTAGTCGCCGCACGTGACCCTCATCGAGATGCGCGCGCTCGAGCCGGCGACCCTCGAGCGCTGGCGCGCGCTGATCGCGGCGCGGCGAGGGGCGGCGGTGGTAGCGACGCGCGGCGCGGGATCGCCAGTCGAGGCGGCCCCAGCGCGCAGAGCGACGCGCGACCGGGCGGTGCTTGCACCGCGGTCCATCGCTTGGCGCGCCGATCGCCTGACGACGTCGCGCGGGGGAGGGAAGTTGTTCGCGGCCGACGTCACGGCGATGTCGCCTGCGCGATTCCCCCGGGGCGTGCGCGTCATCTGCGATCATCAGTCGATGCGTGAGCTGCGCGCGGAGCACGAGTTCTATTACGACGCGGAGTCCGGCGTTGTGGACGATCGTGCGGTCAACGGATTCGGGCCCACTGTTGTGGACACGGACAGCGGGCCCGACGTCGCGTGCCGGCTGCGCACGCGTGCGGCGTCGGTGAAGATGACGACGGTGTCCTATCGCTTCCGTCCCGTGGACTATCCGGAGGTCGCGGTGCGCCTCAAGGTCGTGCAGGGTGTCACGGGTGCGGATCCGACCAAAGCCGCGCGCGGCCGCAACGATACCGCATTCAAGATCTGGTTCGTGCTGCGCGATCTGCGTGACGCGGATCGCTCGGCGGTGCGCCTGTTCGGCTACTACTGGGCCGACCCCAATACGCGGGGCGAGCTCGCGGCGGCCGGCGCGCTCTCCGAGGCGGCGTCCTCACGCCGGCGCATCGTCGTCATCACGCTTCCGGAGGCGTGGCAGATCGCGCTCGGCGGTGGCGCAGCTCAGGAAGACCGGTGGATCGACGTGAGGCGCGATCTCGCGGCTGACATTCGCCGGGCGTACCCCCGCGAGCGGCTGGAGGACCTGCAGGTCGTCGCGATCACGATTCAGTCGGATTCCGACGACACGCACAGCCAGTCGGAGGTGTATCTCAAACATCTCACCATCACGCCACGCGACCGCGGCGATGCGGCGGGAAGTCGCTAGGGACGTGGCGCGGCGAGCCGCCTCTTGATGCGCTCGAGTTCCGCCTGCGTCTTCGCCAGCTCATCGCGCAGTTTCGTCAATTCTTCGACGCGTGCGGAGTCATCCGCCGCGGACCGCGGCGCGGTGGCAGATGCAACGGCCGCCTTCTCAGCCGCCGCACGGACGAGCGCGCCCACGGTTTCGGCAGTGCGGCGCAGGATCTCGGCCTCCGGCCTGCGTGGCCGCGGCGGCCCGGCGAGATAGGCATCCAGCAGAGGAATCGCCTCGGTGACGCGCGCGTCACGATTGGCCGGGTCCATCTTGAAGAGGGCCCGCCAGAAGATGCTCTCGTCACCCTCGGGTGTTCCTTCGAAGCGCCGGCCGAAGGCCGCGAGCTCCTGCTCGGCGGCGTCATATCGGCCGTCGGCGACGGCGCGCTGGGCCGCCGAGAACGCTGCCGGCCAGCCGTGATCGGGCGCGGACTGCACCCGCCGCGGGCGCGAGACGCAGGCGCCCGCGGCCAACACCAGCACCAGCAAAGCAATGCGTGCCCGTGGGGTCACGCAGCCGCTCCGCCGCTGATGCGCGTGCGAGCATGCTCCGCGGTCACGCTGACAGGGAGCACAACCGTGAACGTCGTGCCCGTGCCCCGTGCGGAGCGCACCGTGATCGACCCGCCGTGAGCCTCGAGGATTTCCTTCGCGATCGCCAAGCCCAAGCCGGTTCCCTTGGTGGATGCGGATGCCTGATTGTCCGCCTGATAGAACTTCTCGAATACCTTCGACAGCTGCTCCGGCGGTATTCCGGCACCGGTGTCACGCACTTCCATGTGCACGTTTCCGGCCGCTGCGCGCACCAAGAGTTCGACCCGCCCCCCGCGCGCCGTGAACTTGAAGGCGTTGGAGAGCAGATTGCCCAACACTTCGTTCATCCGGTCCGGGTCCCACGTCACTTCGGCCGGCAAATCCTGCGATTCGCTGATCCGAAACTCGATGTTCCGCTGCAGCGCCAACCCGTGAAAGAATCCTTCCAATTCGTGCAGGAACGCCGGGAGGTCGACGCGCCGCAGCTCGAGCTTGCCGCCGCCCGCCTCGAAGCGGCTCACGTCTAGCAGCTGATGCACGAGCCTCGCGAGCGTTTTTGTCTGCGTCTCGAGCGTCTTGCAGATATCGCGCTGTTTGGGAGACAGCTCACCGTACACGCCCTCGTCGAAGAGCTGAAGATAGCCGATGATGACGTTGATCGGCGTCTTCAGCTCGTGCGATGCCACAGAGACGAACTCCGCCTTGAGTTTGTCCAGCTCGCCAAGCTGGGACGCCATCGTCTTGTAGCTGCGCGCGAGGCGCCCGAACTCGTCCTGGCGAGTGGGCTCGATTCCGAGCTGATAGCTGAGATCGCCCTCGGACACCGCGGCCATGCCCGCCTGCAGGTCGCGCACAGGTCCGCTGATGGAGCTCATGAGCCAGAGTGCGACGAGGAGCGCGATGAGAAGCGCACCGGCCAGGGAGACAGCGGCCGTCTCCGTGGAGCGCTTCGTTTCGGCGGCGGCCCGCGCTACGCGCTGCTGCGTGCGGTCGCGCAACGAGCGCTCGGCATCGTTCACAACGTCCACGACGCGGCCGATGGCGGGGCGCACCCGTTGCGTGGACAGGCTCTCGGCGGCGGCACTTCCCGCGACGGCCAGGTCATACTCGCGCGGTGCCAGCGAGGAGAGCTCGTGCAGCTCGCTCCGGACGAGCCGTGCGGCGCTGTCGAGCGCGAAGCGGTCGAGCGAACCCGCCTGCGCGGCGAGCTTCTGCAGCTCGCGACCCATGCGTTCATTGCTCGCGGGATCGTGCACGAAGAGCAGCGCGTCCTCCGCGCGGCGCAGGTCATCCGCGCCCGTGCGCATGCGCCCCAGCAGCAGAGACGCCGCGAACTCGCGATCGCGCAACTCGATCGCGGAATCGTGCAGCCGCTGCAGCGAGCGCAACGCGACCGCCAGGGGCAGCATCAGGATCAGCGCGATCGCGAGAAGGCCGAGCGCGAGTCTTGTGCGAAGCGTCATGTCATCGGGCGGAGAGCGAGAACGGCAGTGGTCGAGGGCGGGCGCGAAACCCGAGGAGTCGGCGACAATATGCCTCCGCGATCCGGTCGCGAGCGTAAATGAATAACGCGCGGACGGGCGAGTGCGCCACCCGCCGCCGTGCGCGCCGATTGGACGCGTGCGTTGACCGACCTCGGCGGCGCGCCTAACTTTCGCGGCCACCCTCGCGCCCTCCTGCCCCCTCGCAATGCCATCCCCCTTCGCACGTATTTCGGAGCTGCACCAGCACACCGGCGCCGCCGTCGCCGTGCGCGGGTGGGTTACACACGTGCGCTCGTCGGGCAAAGTCGGGTTCGTGGTGATGCGTGACGGCAGCGGGCTGCTGCAGGCCGTCGTCGTGAAGAACGCGGTCCCCGCCGACGCCTGGACTCGGTTCACCGAACTGACGCAGGAGAGCTGCATCGAAGTGCACGGCGAGGTGCGGGCTGACGCCCGAGCGCCAGGCGGATACGAGTTGGGGGTGACGCAGCTCAGAGTGCTCGGAGCGAGTTCGCTCGATTACCCGATTCAGCCCAAAGAGCACGGGATCGACTTTCTGCTCGACAACCGGCATTTCTGGCTACGCAGCCCCAAGCAGGTCGCGATCATGCGCGTGCGGCATGAGATCGAACAGGCGATCCACGATTTCTTCTACGAGCGTGACTTCGTCCGGGTGGATACGCCGATTCTCACCGCCGCGATCGGCGAGCGCAGCGGGTTGTTCTCCACGGAATACTTTGACGAGGGGACCGCCTACCTTGCGCAGACCGGGCAGCTGTACGGCGAAGCCGCGGCGGCCGCGCTCGGGAAGATCTACACCTTCGGCCCGACCTTTCGCGCGGAGAAATCCAAGACGCGGAGGCATCTCACCGAGTTCTGGATGATTGAGCCGGAAGTGGCTTTCAACGATTCGGATGACAACATGCGGCTGCAGGAGGAATTCGTGTCCTCCATCGTGCGCCGCTGTCTGGAGCGCCGCCGCCCGGAGTTGGACGAGCTCGAGCGTGACATTACGAAACTGGAGCGTTGCGTTGCTCCGTTCCCGCGCGTGAACTACTCGGACGCCGTGGCGCTGCTCCAGCAGAAAGGGAGTGCGGTCGTGTGGGGCGACGACCTCGGCGCCGAGGATGAAGCACTGATCGTGGCGGATCACGATCGACCGGTGTTCGTCTTCAACTATCCGAAGGAAGCCAAGGCGTTCTACATGAAGGAGAACCCGGATGACCCGCGCACCGTGCTGTGCGATGACCTGCTCGCCCCGGAAGGCTACGGCGAAATTATCGGCGGCTCACAGCGCGAAGACGACCACGATCGCCTGCTGACGCGCATTCATGAGGAGAAGCTCCCCGAGGACGCGTACGACTGGTATCTGAGTCTGCGTAAGTACGGCACGTTCGTGCACTCGGGGTTCGGTCTCGGGCTCGAACGCACGGTGGCGTGGATTTGCGGTATCCCGCACCTGCGCGAAGCGATCGCCTTCCCGCGCATGATGCACCGGCTGCGCCCGTAGCTCACCCCACGCGCTCGGCTGTCTTCACCTCGTCCCAGAGGGCGTCCAGCGCCTCGAGACCGGCGGATGCGACCTCGACGCCGCGGTCGATCGCCAGGCGCTCCACCGCGGCAAAGCGTCGCGCGAACTTCGCGTTGGCGGTATCGAGTGCCAGCGACGCATGCACACCCGCCTTGCGGCACAGGTTGACGCACGCGAAGAGCAGGTCCCCAAGCTCCGCTTCGAGCGCGGCGTGCCGCGCGTCGAGAACGGGAGCACCGTGCGGCCCGCGACGCACCGGTAGCGCGTGCAACTGCTCGCGCACCTCCGCAAGCTCCTCCTCCACCTTCGCGGCCGGCCCGCTGACGTCCGGCCAATCAAAGCCGACGCCGGCGGCCCGATCCTGCAGGCGGTGGGCGCGATGCAGCGCGGGCAGGTCGATGGGAAGACCCTCGGTGAGGGAGCTGCGCCGCGTCGCCTTCATGTGCTCCCACGAGCGACGCGTGCCGTCGCCATAGAGATGCGGATGCCGGGCGTGCATCTTGGCGATCAGCGACGCCGCGATATCGTCCAGGGTGAACGCCTCGCGCTCCTCGGCGATCACGGCGTGGAAGAGCAGTTGGAGGAGGAGATCGCCCAACTCGTCGCGCAGGACGGCGTCGTCAGTGCCGCGCAACGCCTCGTCCACTTCGTGCGTCTCCTCCAGCAGATACGGGCGCAGCGACGCGTGGGTCTGCGCCGCGTCCCAGTCGCAGCGCGCGCGCAGGTCGCGCATGAGCGCGAGTGCGTCGTCCAGTGTGGATTTGTCTTGCATAGCCTCCCCGGTGCCGGTATACTACCCGCCCAACAAATGACGCGTCAATCGCACGACGATTCCGCACGCGCCTGGGTCGACATCGACCTCGGCGCGTTGCAGCGCAATGGCGCGGCAATCGCGGCACGCGCGGGCGTTCCGATCCTTCCTATGGTCAAAGCCGACGCATATGGACTCGGCGCTACTGAGGTTGTGCGGGCGCTGCGACCGCTCGCGCCGTGGGCCTTTGGCGTGGCAACGCTGTCCGAGGGCGAAGCGCTGCGCGCCGCCGGCGTTGGCGAGCGGATTCTCGCCTTCACGCCGCTCCTGCGCGAGGACTTTCCCCGTGCGCGCGCCGCGGCACTCACGCCGATTCTGCATCGCGCCGACGACATCACCGCGTGGCGCTCCGAGGCCGGGGAATTCCCGTGGCATCTGGGAATCGACACGGGGATGAGCCGCGCGGGTATCCGCTGGGACCGCGTCGCGGACATTCATGACGTCGTGCGGCGCTATCCGCCGGCCGGCGCCTGCACGCATTTCCATTCGGCGGACCTCGCCGACGGAACGCGCGACGTGCAGGAGCGCCGCTTCCAGGAGGCACTCGCGGCGCTGCCAGCGCGGCCGGCGGTGCTGCACTGCGAGAACGGCCCCGCGGTGGAGCGGCGCGGAGCCTCGCCCTGGAGCGTCGTGCGGCCCGGCGTCTTCCTGTACGGCGTCAGCAGCGGTGACCCGCGTGAGATTCGCGCCGAGCCGGTGGTGCAGTTGCGCGCGTGCGTGGTGGATCTGCGAACGCTCGAGCCGGGTGAGACGGTCAGCTACCATGGCGCGTATCAGGCGGCCGGCACGCGCCGGATCGCGACGCTGGCTCTGGGTTACGCGGATGGCTACCGGCGCTGCTTCAGCAATCGCGGAGCGGCGATCATTCGGGGGCACCGGGTCAACGTGGTGGGCATCGTGACGATGGACATGACCATGCTCGATGTCACGGACGTTCCCTGTGAAATCGGCGACGTGGCGACGCTCATCGGCAGCGATGGCGACGTGCTGCTCGACGTGGAAACGGTGGCGGCCACGGGAGACCTGTCGCCGTATGAGCTTCTGACCGGATTGCGCACCCGTCTCCCGCGTCGCTATCGGAACGCGCCCGCGTGAGCCGGCGCGCGATCATCCTCGTGCTCGACGGCGTGGGCATCGGCGCCGCACCGGACGCGGGCGACTATGGCGACGCGGAGTGCGACACGCTGGGGAACGTCGCGCGCGCGGTCGGCGGCCTGAATCTTCCCCATCTTGCGCGGGCCGGTCTGGGAAACATCGCGCCGCTGCAGGGCGTGCCGCCCTCGCCGAACCCGTTAGGCGCGTGGGGAGCGATGTCGCCACGATCCGCCGGCAAGGACAGCACCGCGGGACATTGGGAGATCGCCGGCGTGCGTCTGGCGCAGCCATTTCCAACCTACCCGTCCGGATTTCCTCCCGCGCTCGTGGATCGTTTCGCCCGAGAGAGCGGACGGCCGGTCATCGGCAACGTCGTCGCAAGCGGCACGGAAGTAATCGAGCGCTTCGCGGAGGAGCATCGTCGCACGGGTGCCTGGATCCTGTACACGTCGGCGGATTCCGTTTTTCAGATCGCGGCGCACGAAGACACGATTCCACTCGTGGAGCTGTATCGTGGCTGCGAACAGGCGAGGGCCATGCTGGTCCACCCACACGACGTTTCGCGCGTCATCGCGCGTCCCTTCGTGGGATCGCCCGGCGGCTACCAGCGCTCCGCGAATCGCCGCGACTTCTCCATCGCGCCGCCGCGCGAGACGCTGCTCGACGCGCTCGCCGCTGCCGGCGTTCCGCGCCACGGTGTCGGCAAAGTGGACGATCTCTTTGCCGGGCGGGGGATTCGGGCGCGTCATACGGCCAACAACGCGGAGGGCCTTGCGCACATCCAATCCTGGCTTTTGGGCAGTGAGAGTGGGTTCCTCTTCGCCAACCTAGTAGATTTCGACCAGCTGTTCGGGCACCGCAACGACGTTGCGGGGTTCAATGGGGCGTTGCGCGAGTTCGACGCGGCCCTGCCAGCCCTCCTTTCCGCACTGCGCGAGGACGACCTGCTCTTCATCACCGCCGATCATGGCAACGATCCCACGACACCGGGCACCGACCACGCGCGCGAGCGCGTGCCACTGCTCGCGCTCGGGCACCCCGTGCATCCGCGGTCGCTGGGTACGCGGGTCAGCTTTGCCGTCCTCGGCTCTACGGTGGCGGAGTGGATGGGTGTGCCGTTCGCCTGAGAGGGCCGATCGTTTGTCCGCGAGATGATCCGCGCGTGAAAGTGTCCGGCGGAGCGACCACGTCTTTCGGGACAGAGGACGGCGCGTTACGCGATGCCGCCTTTGCCGCGCTCGAACAGGCCTACGCACCGTACTCCAATTTCCGTGTCGGCGCAGCCCTGCGCGCCACCGATGGAACGATCATCACCGGCTGCAACGTGGAGAACGCCTCGTACGGCGGCGCGTTGTGCGCCGAACAGAACGCCATTGCAGCGGCAATCGCGCGCGGGCTGCGCGACTTCACCGAGCTGATGGTCGTCACCGAGTCCGACGCGCCTACACCGCCGTGCGGTTTCTGCCGGCAGATTCTGGTGGAGTTCGCGCCAACGCTCAATGTCACGAGCATCACGCGTTCGGGACGCAGCGCGCGCTGGACGCTGGCCGAGCTGCTGCCCCACCCGTTCACCTCCAGCTCTCTGACCAGCGCATGAAGCTTGGAAAGATCGTCGGCACCGTTGTCTCGACGCGCAAAGATGCGGCGCTGGCGTCGCTCAAGCTGCTCATCGTCGAGAACCTCAATCCCGCGATGGAACGCGAAGGGGGGTACGTTGTGGCGGTGGACAGCGTCGGTGCGGGCGTTGGTGAAGTGATTCTCTACGCCACCGGTAGTTCGGCGCGACAAACCTCGGTCACCAAGGACCGACCGGTTGATGCGGTCATCATGGCCATCGTGGACAGTTTTGACGTGGAAGGACGTAGTGTTCGTCTGGCATAATCGAAAGGCATTCTCGGCCGCACGCGTGCTGGTGTTCGCGCTCATGGCGGCCTGTACGGAAAAACTCGAGAGCGGCGCGGCGTGTCCGGCGCTCTGTCCCGAGCAGAATATCGTGATCCGTGATACCACCATCGTGTTCGATTCACGGACGCTGGTGGACACCACGATCGCCGGTTTTCCCGGCATCGGGTTGGAGCAATTCGTGCTGCTCGCGCTGCGCTCCGGCGGCGGTGCGTCGCTCGACACCCGCGGCGTGATTCGATTCGATTCTCTCGAGAACCGTTTTCGGCCCGCGGCGGCGGATACGCTGCGTCCCATCACCACGCTCGACAGCGCATTCCTGAAGCTGAAGCTGGGACGCGTCGTGCGAACCGCCGAGGTGACGATCGACGCGTACGACGTGGGCGCGACGGACGACACCACGACCGCCGCGCTGCTGCCGTTCTTTGACGATCCGGCGAAGCTGCTCGGCAGCCGGACCTTCGCGACGACGGACAGTCTGCGGGACTCCGTCAACGTTCAACTCTCGTCCGCGAAGGTGCTCGCAAAGCTCACCGCCTCCGGCACGCCGCGGTTCCGCCTCGGCTTGCGCGTGCGAAGCAGCGCGCCCGTGGAAGTCAGCGTGGGAGCGACGAACGGCGGGGGTGTCGCCATGATTTCCTACGATCCATCGCCCGACACCGCGGTCAAGGCCATCTCGAACAATCCACTGTCGTTGACGCCAGTGGGTGAGCCGGCCATCGCATCGGCGCTCGCCGACTTCACGCTGCTCGTGGCGACGCCCCCGCCGCCCGATCGCACGACGCTCGCGGTCGGCGGTTTGCCGGGCCGGCGAATCTACCTGCGCTTCGACTCGCTCCCCGCGGTCATTGTTGATTCGAGCACCGTCATCCGCGCGACGCTGACGCTGACCCAGGTGCCGAACCCCGCGCTCGGTCTCCGGGACACGGTGGCCGCGCTCCCACAAATTGTCGTGGCGGGCCCAACCATTACTGATCCCGCGCTTGCCGTGCGGCTGCTCGTGGCGCCGGGGTTGCTCGTGCGAGATACGGTGCGTGTGAGCCAAGCGGACAGCGGGTCGCGCGAGCTCGAGCTGGTGACTCTCTTGCGCAGTTGGCGGATCTCCACCGCCAGCAAGCTCCCGCGCGCGCTCGCGCTTACACTCTTTGGTGAGGGCCACGTTCCGAGCGAGCTGCGCTTCTACTCGTCGGATCCGGCGGTGCCGGCCAACCTCCGTCCGCGTCTGCGGATCAGCTACATCCCTCGTGCCGAGATCGGACTGCCGTGATGAGACCGAGTCTGCTGTCGCTGCTCGCCGCGCTCGCGGCCACGCCACTGGCCGCGGCCGCTCAGGGCACGCTTGCGGGCCAGGGCTTCGGCTATCCGCCGGGCCAACTTGGCGCCCGAGCGGCGGGCTCTGCGGGGAGCGTCGCCGAATTCGACGCCATCTCCCCGATCAATCCTGCCGCGCTGTCGTCGTGGGGACCTACGGGGCTCTTTCTGGAATACGAACCGGAATTCCGCCGCATCGAACGCGACGGCCGATCGTCCGGCCTCGCGATCTCCCGCTTTCCGCTCATCGCCGCGGGGCTCACCGTTTCGAGCAACGTCACGCTCGGACTCGCGGTGTCGACCTTGCTGGACCGGACCTTCGTGACTACAACGGAGATCCCGGCGAGCGGGCCGCCGCTCGACATCCCGTCCTCGACCGAAACGCTCCGGAGCGCCGGTGCGCTCAACGACGTCCGGTTGGCGGGGGCGTGGACCATTCGCCCGTCGCTCCGTGTCGGCATTGGACTGCACGCGATTACCGGGGAGCACCGCATCGGCTATGCGCGTGCCTTCGACGATACGACGGGCGAATTCTCGACACCAACGTTCCAGCGCACGATTGGTTTCGGGGGGACCGCAGTCTCCGCGGGAGCGGAGGTGCGGCTGACACGCCTGCTCGGGCTCGGCGTGTCGGGTCGGTACGGCGGTACGATTCGCGCGCATTCTGGCGACACAACACTCTCGTCCGCGAGCGTTCCCAACCGCTTGGGCGTGGCTCTCCGCTACGACGGGATCACTGGCGCTGCGCTCGCGGCGCGCGCCAGCTGGGAGGGATGGTCCGCGCTCTCCGGTCTCGGCTCGACGCGAGCCGACGCGACTGATGCATGGGACATGTCGCTGGGCGGCGACGTCTCGGGGCCGCGCATCGGATCGAAGCTGATCTTCCTCCGCTCGGGCGTCCGTTGGCGCACGCTGCCATTTCTCGCCAACGGGGCGGAGGTGGACGAGTTCACCTTCGCGTTCGGGGCGGGCATGCTGATCGCGCGTGATCGCGCAACCATCGACGTCTCCGCCCAGCGCGCGTCACGCGACGCGTTCGGCGCCTCGGAACGGTCGTGGCTGATCGGGTTTGGGCTGAGCGTGCGTCCCTGACGGCATGAAGGAGCACGCCGAGGGTTCACCCCCCCCCGCACCCGCGCCGCTCATTCTGGTTGCGGACGACGTGCCCGCGAACGTCGAGCTGCTCTTCGATCAGCTGCATACGTTAGGCTTTCGCACCGTCTCGGCGAACGATGGGCCCTCTGCGCTGGCGGCGTGCTTCGAACACCGTCCGGAGCTGTGCATTCTCGACGTCTCCATGCCGGCGGGCACGCTGGGGGTGGACGATCGCTCGGCGGGCTTCGAGGTGTGCCGGCGCATCAAACGCGATCCGCGCACGACGCGCATTCCGGTGATCTTCGTAACCGCGCTGAACGACACGACCGATCGCGTCAAGGCAATCGAGGCCGGCGGCGACGACTTTCTCACCAAGCCGCACAATCGACTCGTGCTCGGCGCTCGCGTGCGCAGCCTGCTCAAACTCAAGGGCGCGACCGATGCGTTGGAGGACAGTCTGCGCAAGCTGCGCGAGCTCGAGAAAGTGCGCGACGACCTGATGAAGATGATCGTGCACGATCTCAAGACGCCGCTCACGTCCATTGTGGCGACGCTGGAAATGGTGCTCGACGGCGACCTGGGCGGGGTGAACGACCAGCAGCGGGAAGCATTGACCGCGGCCGAATCGCAGTCGGACGACCTGCTGGCGCTGATCGAAGATCTGCTCGAAGTCGCGCGCATCGAGGAGACTACGCTGATGCTCGAGCCGGTGCCTATCGCGCCGGCCGCTTTTCTCACGGAGCTGCAGCACGAGTGGGGCGTTCGCTTCCAGCAGGAGGGGGCAACTGCGACGATCGACGTAACGGACGACGCGCCCGTTTTTC
Organism: Gemmatimonadota bacterium; assembly: GCA_031398865.1. Lineage (GTDB taxonomy): Bacteria > Gemmatimonadota > Gemmatimonadetes > Gemmatimonadales > Gemmatimonadaceae > JANNOC01. The sequence goes on from JANNOC010000634.1 coordinate 15,719, forward strand.
AGGCGGATCGCGCGCTGTTGAAGCGGGTGTTCTCCAATCTCATCCAGAACGCACTCACGCATTCGGCGAAAGCGATCACGTTGCGCCTGGGCGCGCGGGCGGACGGTGCCCGCGTGCTCTTCACCGTCGCGGATGACGGTCCGGGGATTCCGCCCGAGTATCACGAGGTGATCTTTCGCAAGTTCGAGCGCGTGAAATCCGCGACCGCACCGCGCACGCGTAGTTCAGGCCTTGGTCTCGCTTTTTGCAAGCTCGTCGTCGACGCGCATGGCGGGCGGATCTGGGTCCAGAGCACCGAGGGCGAGGGAAGCGCCTTCCATATCTCCCTCCCACCAAAGCCCGCCCCTCGCGTGTCCGGGGCGGTGAGCGCGGTCGGCGCCCCTGCTGGGGCGGGCGTGTGACAGCGCCGTCGCCGCGAGCGTCTGCGCCTCTCGTTGGGCGCAACCTGCGCCTGGCGTTATCTTTTCCGCATGTCCGCCCCGCGTCCCACGGTCTACATCGAGACCTACGGCTGTCAAATGAACGTGAGCGACTCCGAGCTGATGCTTGGACAGCTCGCGGCGCACGGCTACGAGGCCGTCGACCAGCCTGACGGCGCGGACGTCATTCTGCTGAATACCTGTGCGATTCGTGAGCACGCGGAACAACGCGTGATCGGCCGCCTGGGTGAGCTCAAGCGGCACATGAAGCCCGACAGCGTCGTTGGAGTGACTGGCTGCATGGCGCAGCGACTGGGCCCGCTGTTGCTCGAGCAGGCCAGGCACGTGAGCCTCGTGGTCGGCCCCGACGGCTATCGCGCGCTGCCGGCGCTGGTGGAGGGTGCGCGCCAGGGCGTGCGCGCGGTCGCCACCGACTTCGATCTCGAGGAGCATTACGAGGATTTCACGGCACGGCGCTTCGACCGGGTGAAGGCGTGGATCCCCGTCCAGCGCGGCTGCGATTATCGCTGCACGTACTGCATCGTGCCGACCACGCGCGGACCGGAGCGCAGCCGGCGCATGGCGGACGTGTTGCGCGAGGGTGCGCAGGTCGTGGCGGACGGCATGAGTGAGATCGTGCTCCTGGGCCAGACGGTGAACTCCTACCACGACGGCACCCACGATTTCGCCGACCTTCTGCGCGCGGTGGGGCGCATCCCGGGCGTGCGCCGCCTGCGTTTCACCAGTCCACATCCGAACGACTTCAGCGATCGCGTGATCGCCGCCATGGCCGAGACCGCGGCAGTGTGTGAGCACGTGCACCTGCCCATGCAGTCGGGCTCCTCGCGCACGCTCAAGCGCATGCTGCGCCGATACACGCGCGAGGGATACTTGGACTGCGTGTCGAAGCTGCGCGCGGCGATCCCCGGTCTCGCGCTCACCACCGACGTCATCGTCGGCTTCCCCGGCGAAACGGACGATGAGTTCGAAGAGACGCTCACCGCCGTGCGCGAGATCGGCTTCGTGGACGCTTTCACGTTCAAGTTCTCACCGCGCGACGGCACGCCCGCGACGCGCCTCCCGGCCGAGCTCACCGTGAGCGACGCGGTGGCGGGCGACCGATTGCAGCGCCTCATCACCGCGGTGCGCGGTGCCACGCGGGAGCGCAACATGCGCCTCCTCGGGAGCCGCCACGAAGTGCTGATCGAGAAGCCCGCGCGTCGTGGTGAGCTGCTGCAGGGGCGCACCCGGGACTACAAGACGGTGCTCATCCCTGGCGACGCGAGCCTGATTGGGCGTTATTTCATGGTCGAGCTGACCGGTACGACCGGCTCGACCTTCACGGGCGTCGTCGTGCCCGATCGCGCGCCCCTCACTCTCTCCCTCGCTGGATGACCAACGCCCTCGAAGAAGTCGTTCGCGCGATCTATGCGGATCTGCGATCCAAGTACTCGGAGTTCTGCGCCTGCCAGCGGTGTCAGGATGACGTGATCACCCACGTCCTGAACCATGCTCGGCCCAGATATGTCGCCGACGTGCCGCCGCTGGGCGGCGCAGTGACCCGCGTGGCGCTGTCCACGGACGGCGCGAAGTCCGAAATCACGGTGCTCGTGTACGAGGCGATGCGCACGGTCGCCACGCGGCCCCGGCACCTCACGCCAACCGCCTAGCGGAGGGTGCGCTGCGCTCCCCTCCGGGGAGCGCCTGTGCCACTCGTCTGCGCCGCGGTCCTCG